>NZ_JBHUXA010000009.1:0-263390 GCF_042669725.1 Nocardia sp. NPDC057227
CCGTCAGGATGACGAAGGCGACGATGGCCTGCCCGGTCGTCGCGTCGCTCGCGCCGACCACCGCGGCCTCCGCCACGCCGGAGTGCCCGACCAGCGCGGATTCCACCTCGGCGGTGGAGATCCGGTGCCCGGAGACGTTCATCACGTCGTCCACCCGGCCGAGCACCCAGAGGTCGCCGTCCGGGTCGAGCCGGGCGCCGTCGCCGGCGAAGTACCAGCCCCGATCGGCGTACCTGGCCCAGTAGGTCTCCCGGAAGCGCTCGTCGTCGCCCCACACCCCGCGCAGCATGGCCGGCCACGGCTGATCCAGCACCAGGTAGCCGTTGGCCTCGGTCTCGCCGAGCAGCACCGGGTTGCCCTCCTCGTCCACCACCCGCGCCGAGATCCCCGGCAGCGGGGTCATGGCCGCGCCCGGCTTGGCCGCGGTGACGCCGGGCAGCGGGGAGATCATGATGGCGCCGGTCTCGGTCTGCCACCAGGTGTCCACGATCGGGGTCTTCCCGTGCCCGATCACCTCGCGGTACCAGCGCCACGCCTCGGGGTTGATCGGCTCGCCCACGCTGCCGAGCACGCGCAGGGTCGAGAGGTCGTGCGCGTCCGGAATCTGCCTGCCCCACTTCATGAACGTGCGGATCAGGGTCGGCGCGGTGTAGTAGACGGAGACGCCGTAGCGGTCGATGATGTCGAAGTGCCGGTGCTCGTCCGGTGAGTTCGGGGTGCCCTCGTAGACCACCTGGGTGGCGCCGTTGGCCAGCGGCCCGTACACGATGTAGGTGTGCCCGGTGACCCAGCCGATGTCGGCGGTGCACCAGTAGACGTCGCGCTCCCGGTCGAGGTCGAAGACGTAGTGGTGGGTGTAGGCGGCCTGGGTGAGGTAGCCGCCGCTGGTGTGCAGGATGCCCTTCGGCTTCCCGGTGGTGCCGGAGGTGTAGAGGATGAAGAGCGGGTGCTCGCTGTCGAAGGACTCCGGGGTGTGCTCGGCCGGCGCCTGCCCGACGGTCTCGTGCCACCACTGGTCGCGGTCCGCGGTCATCGGGGTGTCCTGGCCGGTGCGGCGCACCACCAGCACGTGCTCCACGGTGTGCCCGGGCGCCGAGAGTGCCTCGTCCACAGCGGGTTTCAGCCCGGCCGTGGCGCCGCGGCGGAACTGGCCGTCGGTGGTCACCACCAGCCGGGCCGCGGCGTCGTCCACCCGGGAGCGCAGTGCGGCGGGGGAGAAGCCGGCGAAGACCACGGAGTGGGTGAGGCCGAGGCGGGCGCAGGCCAGCATGGTGATGATCGCCTCCGGGATCATCGGCATATAGATCGCCACCCGGTCGCCGGGCACCAGACCCAGTGACTCGAGGTGGTTTGCCGCGCGGGAGACCTCTTCGAGGAGGTCGGCGTAGGTGAGGTCGCGGGTGTCGCCCGGTTCGCCGACGAAATGGATGGCGACCTTGTCGCCGCGCCCCTCGTGGACGTGGCGGTCGACGCAGTTGTAGGCGACGTTGAGGCGGCCACCGGTGAACCATCGGGCGAAGGGGGCGTTCGACCAGTCGAGGACGTCGGTCCACTTGCGGTCCCAGTGCAGCCGGTCGGCCTGCTCGGCCCAGAACGCGAGCCGGTCCGCCTGCGCGCGTTCGGCCAGTTCGGGGCCCGCGTTCGCGGTGGCGACGAACTCCGCCGTCGGCGCGTATGTGGTGGGCAGCTCGGGTGCGCTGGTCACGAGGTTTTCCTTTCTAACGCCGCAAGCGGCTTCGTCGGTGGGGGCGTGGGCGAGTGATCGGCCACTACGGGCCACTCGCCGCCGCGCAACGGTTTTCGTCCGGCGCGACGGGGCGCGCCGGATTCGCGCGAGCGAATCGACACTCGCGCGAGGGCGAAGCGACCCGCACGCCGGACACGCGCCGCACGAGGACGTCTCGCGCGGCGCGTGGCGGGGATCAGTGCGAGATCGCCTTCTCGGCGCCGACGCCGGTGAGCGACCGCACCTCCATCTCGGTCGCCTTGGCCGGATCCTCGTCGTCCTTGCCGAGGAGGGTGCCGACGATGCCGAGCACGAAGGCGAGCGGAATCGAGACGATGCCGGGGTTCGACAGCGGGAACCAGTCGAAGTCGGCGTCCGGCAGCATGGCCGTCGCGCTGCCGGAGACGGCGGGGGAGAAGACGATCAGCACGATCGTCGAGATCAGCCCGCCGTACATGCTGGCCAGCGCGCCGGTGGTGTTGAAACGCCGCCAGAACAGCGAGTACAGGATGGTCGGCAGGTTCGCCGCCGCCGCGACCGCGAAGGCCAGCGCCACCAGGAAGGCGATGTTCTGCCCGTTGGCCAGGATGCCGAGCCCGATCGCGAGCACCCCGATCACCACCGCGGTGATCCGCGATACCCGAACCTGCTTGCGCTCGTCCACCTGGCCCTTCTTGATGACGCTCGCGTAGATGTCGTGCGCGAACGAGGCCGACGCGGTGATGGTGAGCCCGGCGACCACCGCCAGGATGGTCGCGAAGGCGACCGCGGAGATGACGCCGAGCAGTACAACGCCGCCGAGTTCGAAGGCGAGCAGCGGGGCCGCCGAGTTCTGCCCGCCCGCGGCGGCCAGGATCCTGTCCGGGCCGACGATGGCCGCGGCGCCGTATCCGAGCACCAGGGTGAACAGGTAGAAGGCGCCGATCAGGGCGATGGCCCAGACCACCGAGCGCCGCGCCTCCTTGGCGGTGGGCACCGTGTAGAAGCGCATCAGCACGTGCGGCAGCCCGGCGGTGCCGAGGACCAGCGCCAGCCCGAGCGAGACGAAGTTCAGCTTGGACGTCTCGCTGCCGCCGTACTGCGCGCCCGGCGCGAGCACGTCGCGCGCGGCGACCTTCTCGTTCGCCGACCCGCTGACCGCCTGCTGCGCGCTGCCGAGGATCTCGGAGAGGTTGAAGCCGAACTTGGCGAAGACCATGACCGTCATCAGCGCGGCGCCGGTGATCAGCAGCACCGCCTTGATGATCTGCACCCACGTGGTGCCTTTCATGCCGCCGACCAGCACGTAGACGATCATCAGGAGGCCGACCACCGCGATCACCACGGACTGCCCGGTGCGATCGGAGATGTCGAGCAGCAGCGCGACCAGGCCGCCCGCGCCCGCCATCTGGGCGAGCAGGTAGAACAGCGAGACGGCGAGCGTGGTGAGCGCCGCCGCGGTGCGCACCGGCCCCTGCTTCAGCCGGAAGCTGAGCACGTCGGCCATGGTGAACTTGCCGGTGTTGCGCAGCATCTCGGCGACGAGCAGCAGCGCGACCAGCCAGGCCACCAGGAAGCCGATGGAGTACAGGAAGCCGTCGTAGCCGTAGACCGCGATGGCGCCCGCGATGCCGAGGAACGACGCCGCGGAGAGGTAGTCGCCCGCGATGGCGATGCCGTTCTGCGGGCCGGAGAAGCCGCGGCCGCCGGTGAAGTAGTCGGCGGCGGTGGCGTTGTTGCGGCTGGCCCGGATCACCACCACCATCGTCACCGCGACGAAGACCGCGAAGATGGCGATATTGGCGGCGGGGTTGCCGACGGTGGCCGAGGCGGCCAGCAGGGGAGCGGTGCTCACGCCTTGTCTCCTTCCAGCTCCGCGCGGATGGCGGCCGCGCGCGGGTCGAGTTCGCGGTTGGCGAACCGCACGTACAGCCCGGTGATCAGGAAGGTGGTGACGAACTGGGCGAGGCCGAGCAGCAGCCCGACGTTGATATTGCCCACCACCGTCGTCGCCATGAAGTCGTGCGCGTAGGCGCCGAGCAGCACGTAGGCGAGGTACCAGATCAGGAAGAGCGCGGAGACGGGGAACACGAAGCGCCGCAGGCGGCTTCGCAGCTCCTGGAACTGGGGGCTGGAGTGCGCCGCGGCGAACTCGGCCGGGGTCGGCGGCTGTGCGCCGCCGAGGTCGGTACTGGTCATCCGGGGGGAGTCCTGTCGTGTGACGTGGCTGACAGCGGATGACCGTAACTCCGGGGCGGGGGTGTCCGGGGCATGTGGCCCAGGTCACTCCGTGAAGGGGTGGGATCGTGCGGTGAGCGGTCGGCGGCGCGCGGCGAGCGGTCAGCGCCCGGCGGGGTCGCCCGGCTCCTTTCCGAGGACTCCGTGCTCCCGATCCGCGCCCATGCCGAGCTTTTCGGGCGCGTGCATGCGCACGAAGATCCGCCCGACCGTGCGCGGGTCCTGCCCGCGGGTCGCCAGGCTCACCAGCACCATGGTGGCGAAGGCGATCGGCACGCTGATCGCCGCCGGGTAGCCGAGGATGTCCGCAGGCCAGCCGCCCGCCCAGCCGGCGTCGACGCCCCCGGTCACCGAGACCACCGTGGCCGCACCGGCCGTGAGCCCGCCCGCGCTCAGCCCGGCCGCCGCCCCGGCCGCGGTCAGCCCGCGCCACCAGATGCCGAGCACCAGCAGCGGGCAGAGCGTCGAGGCCGCCACCGAGAAGGCCAGCGCCACCGTCCGGGAGAGGTCGAGCGAGACGACGGTGAGCGAGAGCAGCAGCGGCACCACCCCGGCCACCACCGCCGCGAACCGGAAGTCGCGGACCCGCCCGCGCAGCACGTCGGTGCCGAGCACGCCCGCGATCCCCACCAGCAGCCCGGACGACGTCGAGAGGAACGCCGCGATCGCCCCCGCCGCCGCCAGCGCCGCGAGCAGCTGCCCGGGCAGCCCGCTCAGCACCGCGCCGGGCAGCAGCACCACCGCCGCGTCCGAGGTGCCGGTGATCAGCAGCTGCGGTACGTACAGCCGGGCGAAGACCCCGAGCAGCACCGGGAACAGGTAGAAGACGCCGAGCAGCCCGATCACCGCGAGCGCGGTGCTGCGCGCCGCCCGCCCGTCCGGGTTGGTGTAGAAGCGAACCAGCACGTGCGGCAGCCCCATCGTGCCGAGGAAGGTCGCGATGATCAGCGAATACACCTGGTATGCCGGGTGGGTGCCGCCGAACCCGCCGCCCGGCCGCAGCCAGCCCGCACCGTCCGCGGGCGCGCCGGCCACAACCGGGACCGCGCTGCCCGGCTCCAGCACCAGGTCGGTGCCCGCACCGAGTTCGTGGTCACCGGGGGTGAGCTCGACCGGGCCGTCCACCGCGGCGCCGTCCAGCGTGCCGCGCACCGTTGCCGCGGTCACCCCGGCCACCTGCACCACCACGTCGGTGCTGATGTCCACCGTGGTGCGCTCGGCGAGCACCGGTGGCGCGGGCGAGCCGAGCGGCCGCTCCTCGGCGAGGAAGTGCCCGGCCAGCACCAGCGCGGGCAGCGCGACCGCGGTGAGCTTGAGCCAGTACTGGAAGGCCTGCACCAGCGTGGCCGAGCGCATGCCGCCGCCCGCCACGTTGCCGATCACGATCACCCCGACCGCGACCGCGCCCACCCACTCCGGCCAGCCGAGCAGGATGCGCAGGGTGAGCCCGGCGCCCTGGAACTGCGGGATCAGATACACCGCGCAGATCAGCACCACCACCACCGCGGCCAGCCTGCGCAGCCGTGCCGAGCCGAGCCGGAACTCCGCGAAGTCCGGCACCGTGTAGGCGCCGGAGCGGCGCAGCGGCGCGGCCACGAAGAGCAGCAGCCCCAGGTACCCCGCGGTGAACCCGACCGGGTACCAGAGCGCGTCCGCGCCGTACTTGGCGATCAGCCCGGCGACGCCGAGAAACGAGGCGGCGGAGAGGTACTCGCCCGAGATGGCGGCCGCGTTCCAGCGCGGGCCGACGCTGCGGCTCGCGACCAGGAAGTCGGAGGTGGTGCGCGCCAGCCGCCCCCCGTACACCCCCAGCGCCACCGTGACCAGCGCCGCGAGCAGCAGCGCGGCCACCGTGAGCAGCGGGGCGGTGCCTGGCATCTCAGTCCCCGGCCAGTTCCAGGAAGTCCTGCTCGTTCCGCTCGGCCAGCCGCCGGTACAGCCGGCCTGCCCCGTAGAGCAGCGGATACGCCGCCGCGCCGAGCAGCAGCCAGGGCAGCCGCACCCCGAACACGGTGAGCGTGGCGGGCGCGCCCGCCGCGAAGAGCATCGGCAGCGCGCCGAGCGCGAGCACGACGACGAGCCCGATCCGGAGCGCAAGCCCGAGCTGCGCCCGGATCAGCCCGTTGATCAGCACCGCGCCGATCTCGGTCTGCTCGGCGACCTCGCTGCGGGTGCGCACCCGGCGGGCGCCGCGCCGCTCGGCGAGCACCACCCGCTGCCGGGCGGCGGGACGCGGCGGTCCCACCGGGTGGCGCGGTGGCTCGGGCCGGAGCCGCGGGTTCTCCGGGCCGGTCACCGGCCGGTCCAGTTCTGCCGCGGACCGTGGACGAGGCGGTTCTTGAGTTCGCGCAGCTGCCTGCGGCTGACCGGCAGCTCCACCGCGGCCGCCGCGCCCTCGGCGCGCAGGCAGACCAGCGTGGCCCCGCTCGCGGTGCGCAGCCCGGTCACCAGCCGCAGCGCGATCAGGTAGGAGCGGTGCACGCGCAGGAAACCGGCGTCCCGCCAGCGGGTCTCCAGCGCGGAGAGCGGAATCCGGACCAGGTGCGAGCCCGCGCTGGTGTGCAGCCTGGCGTAATCACCGTCGGCCTCGACCCAGTTCACGCTGCTCCGGTGCACCAGCGTGGTCACCCCGCCCAGCTCCACCGGGATCACCTCGGCCGGGTCGGGGCGCTGCGCGGCGGCCGGGGGCGCGGCGGCCGAGCGCGCGGCCCCGATCCGGCGCACCGCCTCAGCGAGCCGCTCGGTGCGCAGCGGTTTGAGCAGGTAGTCGACGGCGCCGAGGTCGAAGGCGGCGACCGCGCGATCGTCGTGCGCCGTCACGAAGACCACCGCGGGCGGGTGCGCGAACTCGCGGAGGATGCCCGCCAGCTCCATCCCGTCCAGCCCCGGCATGTTGATGTCGAGGAAGACCGCGTCCACCGGGTGCTGCCGCAGCAGCCGCAGCGCCGCTGTCGACTCCCGCGCCGCGTGGATCTCGCCCACCTCCGGCTGCGCCCGCAGCAGGTAGACCAGCTCGTCCAGAGCCGGTTTCTCGTCGTCGACGGCGAGCACGCGCAGGGCGGCGCCGGGTGGGGTGGTGGCGGTCACAGCGGTCCCATCGTAGAAGGATTCGCCGTCACACCCGCACGCCCGGCCGGAACTTCGGCACCCGCAGGCTCACCTTGGTCCCCGCGCCCGGCGCGGTCTCCACGACCAGCCCGTAGTCGTTGCCGAAGGCCGCGCGCAGCCGGTCGTCCACGTTGGCCAGCCCGACGTGCGCCGACTCGCCGGTGGTGACGGCGTCCAGCTCGCCGGAGCGGAGCAGCTCCGGGTCCATGCCCGCGCCGTCGTCCTCCACGCTGATCAGGCACTCGGTGCCCGCGTCGGCCGCCACGATGCTCACCGTTCCCGACCCGGTGAGCCCGTGCCGCACCGCGTTCTCCACCAGCGGCTGCAGCGCCAGGAACGGCAGCACCACGCCGAGCACCTCCGGCGCCACCCGCAGCCGCACCTGCAGCGCGTCCCCGAACCTGGCCCGCTCCAGCGCCAGGTAGCGCTCGATATTGCGCAGCTCGTCGGCGAGCACGGTGAACTCGCCCGCCGCTCGGAACGAGTAGCGGGTGAAATCGGCGAACTCCAGGATCAGCTCGCGCGCCCGATCCGGGTCGGTGCGCACGAACGAGGCGATGGTGTTCAGCGCGTTGTAGATGAAGTGCGGGCTGATCTGCGCGCGCAGCGCCCGCACCTCGGCCCGGTCCAGCCTGGCCCGCGAGGCGTCCAGCTCCGCCAGCTGCAACTGGCCGCAGGCGTACCGCGCCACCTCCGCCAGCGCGCCGAGCATCCCCGGCCCCGGCGGCTCCTCGGTGACCACCCCGAGCACCCCGGTGACCTCGTTGTCCGGCAGCAGCATCGGCTGGGCCACCAGCGTCCGCCCCGCCTGCTCGCCCGGCCCCGCCACCAGCACCGCCCGCCCGCCCGCCGCCGCCCGCGCCGCCGCCGCCCCGAACGTCGCGCCGAGCGCCGCGTGCGGGCCGTCCCACGCCAGCACCGTTCCCCCCGGGTCCGCCACCCCCAGCGCCGCGCCCCCGGTCAGCGCCCGCAGGTGCGGCGCCGCCTCGGCCGCCGACTCCTCGGTCAGCCCCCGGCGCAGCGGGACCGCGGCCAGCGCCGCGGTGTGCAGGGCGGAGTGCACCGCGCGCTCGGCGGGGGTGGTGACCACGCGGCGGGTTCTCGGCCACAGCAGGAGGGCGCCGGCCAGCACGGCCGCCGCCACCACGATCGCCACCGCGGTGGGGTTCATCGGGTGGGTTCCATGGGGTCGATTATGCGGGTGGGCGTGGGCGCACACGGTTCGGTGACGGTTTACTCGGACCGCGCCGGGGGCAATCTCTGGCAGCCCCTCCCCACCACCCCGAGAAGGACCCGATGAGATCAGCCAGACCCGTGCTCGCTGTACTGGCCACCGCCGTGCTCGCGACGGCCGCGCTGGTCGTGTTCGCCACCCCCGCCGTGGCCAACCCCGCCACCACCGGTGGCCCGTTCACCCCGGTGGTCGCGCTCACCGACGGCCCGTGCGTGGCCTACGTGGACACCGCGGTCACCGGGGACGCCTACCCGGAGCACGCCGCCTTCACCGTGGCGGCCACGCTGGTCGGCGTCGGCCCCTGCGCGCTGCCGGTCACGCTGACCTGGCGCAATGTCGATACCGGGGAGACCGGGGTGGTGACGAAGACGGCCAGGGGGCCGGGGTACTGGAGCACCAGCGGGCGGGACGCACTGTTCCACGCCGGGATCGGCCGCTTCGACGGCACCGTGACGATCGGCCCCGCGCACCTGCCGGAGCCGGGCACCGTCGACTTCACCGTCACCCGCTACCAGGGCTGACCGAGCCGGACCGCCGGGCACGTCGAATCCCCGTCGGCGGACGATGCCGGATTCGAGCCCCGGCATCGCCCGCCGCTCGAAAATCCGGTGCGCCCGGCCCGGTCGCGGCGCTACCGTCCGCGGGTGATCGATTACTTCGGGGAGGCGATCGCCGCGACCTACGACCGGAACACGGCGGAGCAGTTCGCGCCGGAACTGGTGACGTCGACCGTCGACGTACTGGCCGAATTGGCCGGTGCCGGCGGGGCGCTGGAGCTCGGGATCGGGACGGGGCGGATCGCGTTGCCGCTGGCCGCGCGCGGGGTTCCGGTGCACGGCATCGAGTTCTCGGCCGCGATGGTCGAGCGGTTGCGCGAGAAGCCCGGCGGGGCCGAGATCGGCGTCACCATCGGGGATTTCACGAGCACCAGGGTGGACGGCGACTTCGCGCTCGCCTACCTGGTCTTCAACACCATCATGAACCTGACCACGCAGGACGCCCAGGTCGCCTGCTTCCGCGCCGTCGCCGGGCAGCTCGCGCCCGGCGGCTGCTTCGTGGTCGAGGTGATGGTGCCCGAACTGCGCAAACTGCCCGCCGGGCAGACCGTCGTCCCCTTCGGCTTCGGCCCCGAGCGGTGGGCCTACTCGGACTACGACCCCGCGACCCAGGCCGTCGTCTGCCACTACCTCGACATCGCGGGCGGTACGCACCGCAGCATCCCGTTCCGCTACGTCTGGCCCGCCGAACTCGACCTCATGGCGCGGCTGGCCGGGCTCGAGCTCCGGCACCGCTGGGCGGACTGGGAGCGGCGGCCGTTCACCGGGGAGAGCGGGCAGCACGTCTCGGTCTGGGCGAAGGCCGATTCAGGGCAGGGCCCAGGCCGGTAGCGGCTCGGTCCGCGCCGGCCACTCGGTGAGCAGGTAGACCATAGGTGTGCGCGTCCACACTCGTCCGCCGGCGCCATCGCTGCCCCTGTCCGAACCGGTCGACCAGCTCGGTGAAGCGCACCCCGTCGAACCGCTCGCGCGCTCAGCTGTCGAGGGTGAGCACGACCAGCGGAATCGGCCGGTCGACCTTGGACTGGAAGTCCGCGAGCAGCGGGTTGTTCGCCAGAACCCAGGCCGCGAACTCGTCGTACTCCGCCCCTTCGAGCACCCGGCCGGTCGCGCGGTGCGTCCGGTCCCCGAGCTCGACGGTGACCTCCTGATTCGCCTTGATGTTGTGCCACCAGGCGGGGTACTTGTCCTCGATGAACGAGCTGACGTACAGGGTCTCACCGCGGTAGAGGGGGCCGAGCGGGGTCGTGTGCCGCTTGCCGCTCCTGGCTCCGGTGGTGGTGAGCAGGATGAGGTCACCGCCCGCGTAGGCGCCGCCCACCTTGCCCGAGTTCTCCCGGAACTCGGTGATCACGTCGTCGTTCCAGCCGGTGATGCTGCCCTCCTGATCCCACGCCTGGTTCCACGGCGCGTTCGGGTCGTTGTAGTCGGTGATGTCGGCCTGATCCGTGTTGTTCATGATTCGAGTATCTCGGGCGGTTAGGACAGTCCGGGTCCTAACTCGGAACGGCGCGCATGGTCGTTCCCTGTAGCACGAGGGTATGACAGACTCGAAAGTATGTTCGAGTGGATCTGGCGATGAGCGCTCGCGACCGGCTGGACCCGGAGCGCCTCGCCGCGATGTCGAAGGCCGAGCGGGTGGCCGCGCTGCGCGACGTCATCGACCGGGTCCCCGGCCCGGCGCTCGCGCGCACCCCGGTGCTGGCGGTGCCCGCGGCGCTCGGGCCGATCTTTCCAGAGGGCGGGCTGGCGAAGGGGTCGACGGTGACCTATGCCGGGACCAGCACGGTGCTGCTCGGGTTGCTGGCCGCCGTCACGGCGGACGGGGCGTGGGCCGCGCTGGTCGGCGGCGGGCGGCGCGGGCTGCTCGCCTTCCACGAGATGGGCGGTGACCTGGAGCGGCTCGCCGTCATCCGCGATCCGGGGCAGGACCCGCTCGGCGTGGTGGCGGCGCTGACCGACGGGATCGACCTGATCGTGCTGGATCACCGGGTCGACACTCCGCCCGCCAGGGCCCGCACGGTGGCCGGGCGGGTGCGCACCCAGAAAGCGGTGCTCCTGGTCGCCGGGCAGGACTGGCCGCACCCGGACCTGCGGATTCGCAGCCACCTGGCCGGGGCGCACGGGCTCGGCGCGGGGCGCGGGCGGCTGCAGGGGTTGGAGGTGGAGGTGGCGACGCAGGACCGGACCGGCCGGGTCCGGGAGGTGACCGCGGTGCTGGACGGGGTCGGCGGGCGCACCGGGTGGACCGCCGCGGACGAGGGGCGCGGCACCGCAGCGCAGCCGCCGGTCACCGATCAGCGGACGGGGTGAGACCTGTCGTCACCCGACCGAGGGGCCGGAGCGTGGCCGTGTTGCCACCCGCCCGCGCGGACCGGAGCGCGACCGCTGCCGGATGTTCGCCCAGGTGTCGCGTGGTAGCCGGGCGCGGCCCGAATCGGTACGACTTCCGACGCGCCGAAGGCGACGCGCCGGGATGCATATCGGCCGTCCCGCGACGTCGGCGGGGCGGCTCGCACCGGCTCGCGCCGACGCCTAAACTCGGCCACTCGGGCCGGATCGACGGCGGGACGGCATGCCTTCCCGCCGAGCGAAACGCGTCCCGATCCCGTCGCCACCCTGGGAGGTAGGACCGTCTTGGCCGAGTCCGGTTTCGTTCACCTGCACAACCACACCGAGTACTCGATGCTCGACGGCGCGGCCAAGATCTCGCCGCTCTTCGCCGAGGCGAACCGGCTCGGGATGACCGCGGTTGGCATGACGGACCACGGCAACATGTACGGCGCCTCCGAGTTCTACAACTCGGCCAAGAAGGCCGGGATCAAACCCATCATCGGGATCGAGGCGTACATCGCGCCCGCCTCCCGGTTCACCACCAAGCGGGTGCAGTGGGGGGATCCGAGCCAGAAGGGCGACGACGTCTCCGGCTCCGGCGCCTACACGCACATGACGATGGTCGCGGAGAACGCGACCGGGCTGCGCAACCTGTTCAAGCTCTCCAGCCTGGCCTCGATCGAGGGCCAGCTGGGCAAGTGGGCGCGGATGGACGAGGAGATCATCGCCGCGCACGCCGAAGGCATCATCGCCACCACCGGCTGCCCGTCCGGCGAGGTGCAGACCAGGCTGCGGCTCGGCCACGAGCGCGAGGCGCTGGAGGCGGCGGCGAAGTGGCAGGAGATCTTCGGCCCGGAGAACTTCTTCCTCGAGGTGATGGACCACGGCCTCTCCATCGAGCGCCGGGTGCGCGAGGGGCTGCTGATGATCAGCAAGCAGCTCGACATCCCGCCGATCGCCACCAACGACTGCCACTACGTCACCAAGGACCAGTCCACCAACCACGAGGCGCTGCTCTGCATCCAGACCGGCAAGACGCTCTCGGACCCGACCCGGTTCAAGTTCGACGGCGACGGCTACTACCTCAAGTCGGCCGCCGAGATGCGCGCCATCTGGGACGCCGAGGTGCCCGGCGCCTGTGACAACACGGTGCGCATCGGCGAGCGGGTGCAGCCCTACGACGAGGTCTGGCAGCACCGCGACCGGATGCCGGTCTTCCCGGTGCCCGAGGGCGAGACCGAGGCCACCTGGCTGCGCAAGGAGGTCGCCCGCGGCCTGGACCAGCGCTTCCCCAACGGGGTGCCGCGCGACTACGCCGACCGGGCGGACTACGAGATCAGCGTCATCCTGGAGATGGGCTTCCCGGCCTACTTCCTGGTCGTCGGCGACCTGATCAAGCACGCGCGCGAGGTCGGCATCCGGGTCGGCCCGGGCCGCGGCTCGGCGGCCGGTTCGCTGGTGGCCTACGCCCTGCACATCACGAACATCGACCCGATCCCGCACGGCCTGCTCTTCGAGCGCTTCCTGAACCCCGAGCGCGTGTCGATGCCCGATATCGACATCGACTTCGACGATCGCCGCCGCGGCGAGATGGTGCGCTACGCCACCGAGCAGTGGGGCACCGACAAGGTCGCCCAGGTGATCACCTTCGGCACCATCAAGACCAAGGCCGCGATCAAGGACTCGGCGCGGGTGCTCTTCGGCCAGCCCGGCTTCGCCATCGCCGACCAGATCACCAAGGCGCTGCCGCCGCCGATCATGGCCAAGGACATCTCGGTCTCCGGCATCACCGACCCGAACCACGAGCGGTACAAGGAGGCCGCCGAGGTTCGCGAGCTGATCAACACCAACCCGGACATCGCCAAGATCTACGAGACGGCGCGCGGCCTGGAGGGGCTGATCCGCAACGCGGGCGTGCACGCCTGCGCGGTGATCATGTCCTCGGAGCCGCTCACCGACGCCATCCCGGTGTGGCGGCGGGCCCAGGACGGCGCCATCATCACCGGCTGGGACTACCCGTCGTGCGAGGCCATCGGCCTGCTCAAGATGGACTTCCTCGGCCTGCGCAACCTCACCGTGCTCGGCGACGCCATCGACAACGCCAAGCTCAACCGCGGCATCGAGATCGACCTGGACGCGCTGCCGCTGGACGACAAGCTCACCTACGAGCTGCTGCAGCGCGGCGACACGCTCGGCGTCTTCCAGCTGGACGGCGGCCCCATGCGCGACCTGCTGCGCCGCATGCAGCCCACCGCCTTCGAGGACATCGTCGCCGTCGGCGCGCTCTACCGCCCCGGCCCGATGGGCATGAACGCGCACAACGACTACGCGGACCGGAAGAACAAGCGGCAGGAGGTCAAGCCGATCCACCCGGAGCTGGCCGAGCCGCTGAAGGAGATCCTGGGCGAGACCTACGGCCTGATCGTGTATCAGGAGCAGATCATGCACGTCGCGCAGAAGGTGGCCGGGTACTCGCTGGGCCGAGCCGACATCCTGCGCCGCGCCATGGGCAAGAAGAAGGCCGAGGTGCTGGCCGCGGAGTTCGAGGGCTTCGAGGCGGGCATGCAGGCCAACGGCTACTCCAAGGCCGCGATCAAGGCGCTCTGGGACACCATCCTTCCGTTCGCCGGCTACGCCTTCAACAAGTCGCACGCCGCCGCCTACGGCCTGGTCTCCTACTGGACCGCCTACTTCAAGGCGAACTACCCCGCCGAGTACATGGCGGCGCTGCTCACCAGCGTCGGCGACGACAAGGACAAGGCCGCTGTCTACCTCTCGGACTGCCGCAGGCTCGGCGTGCACGTGCTGCCGCCGGACGTGAACGAGTCCGAGCTGAACTTCGCCTCGGTCGGCACCGACGTGCGGTTCGGGCTCGGCGCGGTGCGCAATGTCGGCGCGAACGTGGTGTCCTCGATCCTGCAGGCGCGCAAGGAGAAGTCGAAGTACACCGACTTCTCCGACTACCTGAACAAGATCGATACCGTGGCCTGCACCAAGAAGGTCACCGAGTCGCTGATCAAGGCGGGCGCCTTCGACTCGCTCGGGCACCCGCGCAAGGGGCTGCTGCTGATCCACTCGGACGCCATCGACGCGGTGATGACCACCAAGAAGGCCGAGGCGATCGGGCAGTTCGACCTCTTCGGCGGGGTCGACGCGGACGAGTCGATCACCTCGATCTTCAATGTCGCGGTGCCGGACGACGAGTGGGAGTCCAAGCACCGGCTGGCGCTGGAGCGGGAGATGCTCGGGCTCTACGTCTCCGGGCACCCGCTGAACGGCGTCGAGCACGTGCTGGCCGCGCAGGCCGACACCCAGATCCCGGCCATCCTGGAGGGCGACCTCAAGGACGGCACCCAGGTGACCGTCGGCGGCATCCTGGCCTCGGTGAACCGCCGGGTCAACAAGAACGGCCTGGCCTGGGCCTCGGCCCAGCTGGAGGATCTGACCGGCGGCATCGAGGTGCTCTTCTTCCCGCAGTCGTACCAGCTCTACGGCATGGACGTGGTCGAGGACGCCATCGTGCTGGTGAAGGCGAGGGTCAGCGTTCGCGACGATCGGATCTCGCTGATCGCCAACGACCTCGCGGTGCCGGATCTCTCCACCATCGGCGTCGCCAAGCCGCTCGCCGTCACGGTGACCACCCGGATGTGCACGCCGGACAAGATCGGCGAGCTCAAGCGGGTGCTCATCAGGCACCCGGGCACCGCCGACGTGCACGTGCGGCACGTCGGGGCCAGGGACAAGACGACGGTGCTCAAGCTCTCCGACAGCTTCCGGGTCTCGCCGTCGTCGGCGCTCATGGGCGACCTCAAGGCGCTGCTCGGCCCCGGCTGCCTAGCGGGCTGAGCTATACCGGGACGCGCTGCGCCGCAGCGCTCTCCGCGCGGCGGTGCAGCGCCTGCGCCAGCGCGACGCTGCCCAGCGCGAGCAGCGCGACCGCCGCGGCGAGCCACCCGATGGCCGGGTAGCCGTACCCGGCGGTCAGCAGCAGCCCGCCGAGCCAGGGGCCCGCGGTGATGCCGACGTTGAAGGCGGCGACGTTCACCGCGGTCGCCAGCGTCGGCGCGCCGCCCGCGAGCGTGAACACCCTGGTGTTCAGCGCCGGGTTGGTGCCGAAGCAGCAGGCGCCGAAGCAGAGGACCAGCACCGCGACGGCGATCGGGTGCTGCGCGAGGAGCGCGAGCAGCGCGGCGGTCGCCGCCACCCCGGCGAACCCCGCGTAGAGGGTGCGGAAGGGGTGCGCGTCGGCGAAGCGGCCGCCGAGCGCGATCCCGGCCATCGCGCCGACCCCGTGCAGCGCGAGCAGCACCGGCACCCAGCCGGCGGCGAGCCCGGTGCGCTCGGTGAGCAGCGCGCCGAGGTAGGCGAAGACGACCAGCGCGGCCGTCGTGGCCAGCGCGGTGCTGCCGTAGGAGAGCCAGAGCCGCGGATTCGCCATGGCGCGCAGCTCGTTCCGCAGCCGGGGCGCGGGGCCGGGCCGCGCCGCGGGGACCCAGCGCAGCACGGCGGGCGCGATGGCCGCGGTGAGCGCCGCGACCGCGAGGAAGGCGGAGCGCCAGCCCCAGTGCTGCGCGAGCACCGTGCCGAGCGGCAGCCCGAGCACGGTGGCGAGGGTGAGCCCGCCCGCCACCACGCTCATGGCCCGGCCGCGTGCCTCCGCGGGCACCAGTTCGACCGCGGTGGTGGCGGCGACCGCCCAGAACCCGGCGTAGACGAAGGCGGCGACCACCCTGGTGCCGAAGAGCACCGCGTAGTCGCCGGTGAGCGCGCCGACCAGGTGCGCGGCGACGAAGACGCCGAGGAAGGCGAGCAGCGCGGTGCGGCGCGGCACCCGCAGCGTGAGCACCGCGAGGATCGGCGCCCCGGCCAGCATGCCGAGCGCGAAGGCCGAGATGAGCAGCCCAGCCCGCGGAATCGAGACGCCGAGGTCGGCGGCGAGCCCGGGGAGCAGCCCCGCGAGCATGAGCTCCGAGGTGCCCTGGGCGAAGATGGCTGCGCCGAGGATGTAGACGGCGAACGGCACGGAAGTTCCTCCCCCGGTGTTGCTTTCAGTCGAGCATGCGGAGCGCGGTGCGGGCGGTGGCTGCCAGTTCGGCGCGGGTGGCGCCGCCGCGGGCGGCCACCCGCATGCCGGTGACCGCGGTGATCACCGCCGTGGCGAGGTCGGTGGCCGGGACGTCGGCGGTGATCTCGCCGGTGCGCTGCCCGGCGGTCAGCGCGGCGGCGAGCAGATCGCGGCGGAGTCCGCCGTCGGCGCGCAGCAGCGCGGCCACCGCCGGGTCCCGCGGGGCCAGCTCCACCAGGGTGTTCACCACCAGGCAGCCGGGCGGGTCGTCGGCGGGGGCCTGCACCACCTGCTCCAGCAGTGCGCGCACCCCGGCCCGCGCGCCGTGCGCGGCGAGCAGCTCGGCCAGTGCGGCGTTCTTGCGCTCGGTGTAGCGGCGCAGAGCCCGCTCGAACAGCTCGCGCTTGCCGGTGAAGGTGTTGTAGAGGCTGCTCCGGCCGAGCCCGGTGGCGGCGCAGAGCTGCTCGGTGGAGGTGGCCTCGTAACCGGCGGTCCAGAAGGCGCGCAGGGCGGCGTCGATCGCGCGGTCCTCGTCGAAGCTGCGGGGGCGGGGCACCCGGAAACCGTAGCAGAGTTTTGGACTGATCGGTTCAAAACCGGAGACACGCACCGCTGATACCGAGGTGACCAGGACTTTCGGCCCTATGGTTGGGGTCGTTCGTCCTGATCTCGGCTCGTGTGGTGGAGGTGTGGGCATGACAGTCGCCGGTTCGATCCGGTCCGGTATCGCGCGCTGCGCGGCGGCCGGAGCGGCGGTGCTGGTGCTGGCCGCGCCCGCCGCCGCGGCGCCGCTGCGGCAGGATGCGCAGTTCCCGCTCCCCGCGCTCGGGCTGACCGCCGTGCAGACCTTCGACGGCCGCGACGACGTGGTCGCGCTGGTGGTTCCGGTGCCGCCGGGGATGACGCCCGCCGCGCTGCGCGGCACCCTGCAGGTCGCGCCGGATGCCGGGACCGGGCGGATCGATGTCGAGGTGCAGGGCCGGGTGGTCGGCTCGGTCGAGGTGCCGCCGGGCAGCGCCACGCTGCCGGTGAGCCTGCCGCTGGCCGGGGTTCCGGTGCTGAACGGCGCCGCCACCGTCACGCTGCACTCGCACCTGACCGCCATGGGCGCGGGCTGGTGCGCCGCGGGGGGCGGCACGCTCGCCCTGGTGGACGCCACCGTCGACTACACCGGCGACGAGACGCAGCCCGCGGTGATCGCGGACTTCCTGCCACCGGTGCTGAACCGGCTCACCCTGTACCTGCCCGCCACCCCGTCGGCGGACGAGACGGCCACCGCGCTCGAGCTCGGCACCGCCGTCGTCGCCAGGTACGCCAACCAGACCGTCGCGGTGGAGCTGCGCCCGCTCGGTCCCGGCGGTGCGATTCCGGCGGAGCAGCCGGGGTTGCTGGAGCGCCGGGTGGTGATCACCGAGGCGGACACCGCGGGCACCACCCTGCGGACGACGGCCCCGGGCGGCCCGGTGCTCGCGGTCACCGGACGCGGCGCTGAGCTGCGCACCCAGGCCAGGCTGATCACCAGCAACATGGCCTGGATCGCCGCGGACACCGACGCCGTCGCCGGGTCGCTGGCCCCGGCGCCGCAGCTCGCGCCGGACAGCGTCACGCTGCGCGAACTCGGCGTCACCACGCTGAGCGGGACCGGCCAGGGCCGGGTCCGGATCCCGATCGCGGTGGACCAGACCCGGCTCGGCCGCCCCTCCGGGACCGTGCGGATCCACCTGCGCGGCAACTACACGCCGCTGCCGGACGGGACGAACGGCCAGCTCACGGTCGCCGTCGGGGACAGCACGCTGGACCACTGGCCGGTGGACGGCTCCGGGAGCATCGACCGCTGGATCGACGTCCCGGACCGGCTGCTCGGCCGCTTCACCGAGGTCGAGGTGGCGCTGCAGGTCGCGGGGGCCGCGGGCTGCGACGCGGCGCAGCCGGTCACGCTCACCCTCGACCCGGAGAGCACGGTGCAGAGCGTGCGGCGGGTGCCGCCGGTGCCGGGCGGGTTCGAGGCGCTGCCGCAGGCGCTCATGCCCGCCGTGCAGGTCGGGCTGAGCGAGGGCACGCTGGCCGACGCCGGGCGCGCGCTCGGGCTGCTCACCGGGTTGCAGCGGATGACGCTCGCGCCGCTGCGCCCGGAGCTGGTCCCGCTCGACGCCGCGCTGAACTCGGACCGCCCCGCCGTCCTGATCGCGGCCGACGGCGGGCTGCCCGACTTGCTCGAGCTCCCGCTCACCGTGGTCGGGCCGAGCGTCACCGTTGCCGACGCCGACGGTGGCCCCGCGCAGAGCGTGCAGCTGCCCGGGCAGCGGCTCGGCTCGCTGCAGGCGGCCTGGAGCGGCGACCGGATGCTGCTGGTCGCCACCTCCACCGGCGACCCCGCCGCCACCGATCGGCTGCTCGACTGGCTGCGCGCCGAGCCGGACCGCTGGTACGGGCTGCGCGGCGGGGTGCTCGCACAGACCGGTGACCGGGAGCCGATCCTGCTGCAGGAACCGGTCGCGCTGCCCGCCGAGCAGCCCGCCGACGACCACACCACGCTGCTCCTGGCGGGCGCGGTGCTGCTCGGGATCGGGCTGATCGGTGCCGTTCTGGTGCTGCTCACCCGGGCTCGCCGGAACCCCGGCCGCCGGGCGTGAGACGGGCACCGGCCGTGCGCGGCGCACAGCGCAACCGGAAGCCGCCTGGCGCACGGGCGGTGCCGGGCGGGCGGGGCTCGCCGTGAGCACCGCCACCGCGCAGCGCCCGCTCTGGCTGCGCCACCCGATCCTCGCGGTGAGCCTGCGCTGGGCGCCCATCGTCGGCGGCGGCGCGATCGCCTTCCACGAGTCGCTGAGCCGCCTGCAGCCCGGCGCCGAGAACGGCCAGCGGGTCGGCTACTTCGTGATGCTGCCGCTGGTGGCGCTGGTGGCCGCGATCGGCATCGCCCGGCGCCGGTACCGGGAGCTGCCGATCCACGACCGGCAGGTCGACTACATCGTCGGGGGTATGGCGCTGGTCCTCGCGGTCGTGATCGTCGGGCTGCTCGTCCCGCGCTACCCGGACACCTTCGACCTGCTCCGGCTGGACATGTACGCGGGCGTCGCCTACTACTTCGGCGGCTGCGTGCTGATGTTCGGGCTGCGCGCGACCGGCCGGTTCTGGCCGGTCTGGCTGGTCGTGCTGCTCTTCGGGCCGCTGCCGTACCGCGCGCTCGCGGTGCTGCTCGGCGGCGACTGGAAGGCATCGGCGCTGGTGTCGGTGCTGTTCGTCGGGTTCTGCGCGGGCATCGCGGTGGCCCGCACCTGGCGGCGCGGGCTGCTCGGCGCGGTGCTGGGGCTGCTGGTCGGGCTGGTGCTGGTCGGACTGCTGGACCTGGCGACGACCGGCATCCCGAACCCGCTGGTGCAGCAGCTGCCCGCCGCCGTCGCGGTGGCCGGGGTCGGGCTCTACTTCATCGGCCACACCATCCGGCACCGGGAGCCGAACGCGCACCTGGTGCCGCGCCGCGAGCCGACCGTGGCGCGCCCGTGGCCCGCGCTGATCGTGCTCGCCGCCGCCACGATCGCGCTCTCCCTGCTTCCGCTTCCCCCGCCGATCGATCAGCGGATCGGCACCGGCCCGCCGCTCGTGGACCAACCGGGGCTGAGCGTGCCGGACGGCTGGACCCAGACCGGGTTCGCCCGGCTGGACTGGGCGCCGCAGTACTACGGCGTCGGCGCCACCCTGGTCCGCCAGGCGGTGACCGCGGACCGCGTGGTCGACGCCTGGGACACCAAGGGCCGCAGCCGGACCCTGGTCGTCGACACGCTGAACACCGACGACGTCTTCAATCTCCAGGTGTACCCGGGCCAGACGCTGTACTCCACCATCTACGCCCGCCGCTCCGACCCGCTCACCATCGAGCTGGCCCCGGGCCAGACCGGCCGGATCTACACCATCGTGGACGAGAACCTCTTCCTCACCTGGACCTACCTGAGCTTCATCTGGCACCGCGGCGCGGTGGTGGAGTCGGTGCGGGTGATCGCGGTCGACAACCACGAGCCGGGCGCGCCGTTCCCCGAGCCGTCGCCGAACATGGGCTCGATCGCCGCGCAGACCTTCACGATCATGATGCGCGGCAACGCCGTCGCGGTGGACGACAAACCCGAGTACAAGGACGTCGACCTGCTCACCACCTTCGGCAGGGCACTGGTCGCCCGGCAGTGGGAGGCGCCGTGACCGATCCCGAGTTCCGCGCCGCCGCGCTGCACGACGCCGTCTCCGGGCTGCGCGAGCGCACCCCGAGCGCGTCGGCGGCCGTCCCGTTCACGCCGTGGCAGCGCGTGGTCGCCTTCGCGCTGCTCGCGCTGCTGATCGCGGGCGGCATCTTCGCACCGATCCCCACGCTCACCACGCTCACCGCGGTGAGCACGCTGGCCTACGTCGCCGCGCTGATCGACCGGCTGGTGATCTTCCGGCGCGGGCTGCCCGCGGACGCCATCGTCCAGATCGACGACGACGAGGCGCGTGCCGTCCCGGACGCCGAGCTCCCGCCCTACACCGTGCTCATGCCCGCCTACGACGAGACCGAGGTGATCGGCCAGCTCATCGCCGCCATGGCCGCGCTGGACTACCCGAAGGACAAGCTGCAGATCCTGCTGCTGCTGGAGGAGGACGACGACACCACCATCGCCGCCGCGGCCGCCGCCGGGGTGGAGCAGGTGGCCACCGTGGTCCTGGTCCCCGCCGCCGACCCGCGCACCAAACCCAAGGCCTGCAACTACGGCCTGCACTTCGCCACCGGCGAGATCCTCACCATCTACGACGCCGAGGACATCCCGGACCCGCTGCAGCTGCGCAAGGTGGTCGCCACCTTCGCCCGCTCCGACCCGCGCACCGCCTGCGTCCAGGCCAAGCTGGCTTTCCGCAACGGCAGGCAGAACCTGCTCACCGGCTGGTTCACCGTGGAGTACGACGTCTGGTTCAGCTACCTGCTGCCCGGCGTCATGCGGGTGAACGCGCCGATCCCGCTCGGCGGCACCTCCAACCACCTGCTCCGCCGGGTGCTGGACGACATCGGCGCCTGGGACCCGTACAACGTCACCGAGGACGCCGACCTCGGGGTCCGGCTGGCGATCAACGGCTACCGCACCGCGGTGCTGAACTCGGTCACCTGGGAGGAGGCGAACAGCGACCCGATCAACTGGCTGCGCCAGCGTTCCCGCTGGTACAAGGGGTATCTCCAGTCCTGGCTCGTGCACACCAGGCACCCGGTGCGGCTCTGCCGCGCGATCGGCGTCGCCGCCTTCCTCCGCTTCACCCTGCTGCTCGCGGGCACCCCGCTGATCGCCTGCGTGAACGCGCTCTTCTGGCTGGTGCTGCTGCTCTGGCTGCTCGGCCAGCCGCGCGCGGTGGCCTGGGTCTTCCCGCCCGCGGTCTACTACCCGGCGCTGATCAGCCTGGTCCTCGGCAACGCGCTGACCATCTACATGAACCTGATCGGCTGCCGCGAGGGCCGCGACCCCCGGCTGCTCGTCGCCTGCCTGACCGTGCCGATCTACTGGTTCATGATGAGCATCGCCGCCATCAAGGGGGTGTGGCAGCTGCTGCGCAACCCGTCGTACTGGGAGAAGACGGCGCACGGGCTGGAGGTCACGACCGACGAGCCCGCGCCGTGAGGACGCGGCTGCTCTTCACCGGCACCGCCCTGGTCTACCTGGTGCTCGGCTGGTGGCTCGCGGTGTACCACGGCTACCTGATGGGCGACGCGCTGAGCCGGGTGCAGGCGGTGCAGGCGGTGCTCTTCAGCCGCGACCCGCACCTGGCCGCGATCGGCTTCGTCTTCACCCCGCTCACCGCGCTGCTGGAGCTGCCGCTGGTGGCGCTGAGCCCGTGGCTGCCCGCGCTCACCAGGTACGGCGTGGCCGGGGTCGTGGTCTCCGCGCTCTTCATGGCCGGCGCGGTGGTGCAGGTGCACGGGATCGGCGTCGACCGCGGCGCACCCCGGTGGCTGATCGTGCTGGTGACGGCGGTCTTCGCGGTGAACCCGATGATCCTCTGCTACGCGCTCACCGGGATGAGCGAGGCGCCGTTCGTCTTCTGCGGCTGCTGGGCGGTGCGCAGGCTGATCCGCTGGGTCCGCACCGACGACATCCACGACCTGATCACCGCGGGCGCCGCGCTCGGGCTCGGCTACCTGGCCAGGTACGACGCGGTGGTGCCGATCGCGGTCACCGCGGCCTTCGTCGCGCTGCGCAGCTACCTGGCCGCCCGCGGCCGCAAGCGCGGCGACCGGGTGGCCGCCGGGGTGCTCGACGCGCTGCTGCTGATCGGGCCGGGGGCGCTGGCGGTGCTCACCTGGTTCGTCACCAGCTGGCTGCTCACCGGCGAGGGGCTGGCCCAGTTCAGCTCGGCCTACGGCAATGCCGCCATCATCGAGCAGTCCGGCGGCGCGGCGCAGCGGGGGCTCGCCGCGCTCGGCTTCTCCGCGGCCGGGCTGCTGGTTCTGGCTCCCGCGCTGCCGCTGATCGCGCCGGTCGCGCTGGCGCTCGGGCTGCGCCGCCGGGACATCGAGGTGCTGGTGCCGACGCTGATCTTCGGCTCGGTGCTGGTCTTCCAGGCGTACGCCTACTTCCGCGGCGCCACCTTCCCGCTGCTCCGCTTCTACATCGCGGGCATCCCGCTGGTCTGCGTCTACACCCTGCAGCTCGCCCCGCCGGTCGGCGCGCCGCCCGCCCGCAGGCCGGGCCGCAACGCCAGGCCGCGCGGCGCCGCCGTGCCGCGGGCGCGCGCCGCCGCCGCGCTCGGCGGCGTGCTGCTGGTGCTGAGCCTGCCGATCACCGCGCTCGGCCTCGCCGAACCCACCATCTCGGTGCAGCAGTACGCACTGCGCAGCCTCTTCGCCGGCCCCGGCGACACCGCGCCGACGGTCGACACCGAGCACCGCATCCTCGCCTCCTTCCGCACCGAGCGCGCCATCGCCGACTACCTCGACGCCCAGCACCTGCCGGACGGCTCGGTGCTCACCGACAGCGTCTCCGGCTTCGGCATCGTGGTCGCCTCGGACCACCCGGAGCAGTTCGTCATCCCCTCCGACGAGGACTTCATCACCGTTCTCAGCGACCCGGCCGCGCACGGCGTGCGCTACATCCTCGCCGTCCCGCCGGTCGGCCGCGGCACCGCCGACGCGGTCAACCGCCGCTACCCGACCATCTACGAGAACGGCGGCGAGGTCGCGGTCCTGGAACTGGAGGCGCCGAACGACGGCAAGGACCAGCCGGACTGGCGGTTGTACCGGGTCATCCCACCGCGCGCTAGCGAGCAAGGACGGTGAAGAGCGGGTCACCCGGGCCGATGTCGTAGGTCTGCTCGCCGGGGCGCGGGTCGGGGACGAAGGCCCAGAGCAGGGCGCCCGCTGTGCCCGCGGCGCGCTGGCCGTCGATCTTCTGCGCGATGTCGGCGGCGCGCTGCGCCAGCGAGGCGGGGGACTGGTCGCTGTGCTGCCCGATCTCGGCCACCAGCAACGGTTTTCCGGCGGCACCGGCCTGCTCGATGCGGCGGGCGAGGCCGTTCCACCGGTCACCGGGGAGCGGGACGCCGTCGGCGCCGTAGTCGTGGTACTGGACGATGTCGACGTTCGGCGACTCCGCGATGAGCCCGTATTCGTCTCCGGCGGAGCCGCATTGGCCGCCGCCGAGCAGCCCGGCGGTGATCGGGGTGCCGGGTGAGTTCGCCCGGACGATCGCGCCCGCCTCGTCCATGAAGGCGCGCAGGACGGCGGCGGCGTCCGGAGGGCAGGTGCGGGCGTTCCAGGCGCAGTCGCCGTCCGGGCAGACCCCCGGCTCGGGTTCGCCGACGAGTTCCCAGGCGGCGAGCGCGGGGGAGCCGTGCCAGCGGTCGGTGGCGGCCGCGGTCCAGGCGGCGAAGGGGCCGCGCCAGCCGTCGGTGTACCAGCCGTACTGCTTGAACCGCTCGTCCTCGCAGGCGCCGTCCTGCGCGGTCAGCACCGGGATCAGCAGCTGGCCGTGCCGTTCGGCGGCGGCGAAGACCGCGTCGATGGGTGCCCAGTCCCGCGCGCCGGTCACCTTGTGCGTCGCCAGCGCCTCGAAGGCATTGAACCGGGTGAGCGAATTCGGGTGCAGCGCCGCGAAATACGCGTCCAGGTCGACCTGGGCGCCGCAGCCGCGGTTGATCGCCCAGTTCGTGGCGAGCTGGTAGGCGTTCAGCCCGGCGGGCCACCACGGCTCCCCGTCCAGTCGCAGTTCCCCCCGCTGCACGCGCACCCTCGCCATCACCCCAGTGTGGGCGTTGACCGAACGTTAAGGGCGTCGAAAGCGCCGGACCGCATTCTTTCCCTACACCACCGAGACACAGGAGAAAGCAATGAACATCCTTCGCGCCCAGTTCCGGCTGCTCGCCCTCGCGTTCACCGCGCTGGCGGCCGCTGCCGCGCTGACCATCGCGGGTGCGTCGGGATCGGCCACCGCGGGCGTCTTCGCCGAGCTGAAGCTGCAGCCGGGTACCAGCAGCGGCGGTATCGGCGGCAGCGTGGTCAGGGGTGACTCGGACACCTACATCCTGGAGGCCCGCTCCGGCCAGCTGTTCACCGCCGGGCTCGGCTCGGTCGAGGACAACGCCGCCTTCACCCTGATCGCCCCGGACGGCACCATCCTCGCCATCGAGGAGAACTACACCGAGGTCTGGCTGCCGCTCTCCGGCGACTACGTCCTCGATATCGCGCCGACCCGCGGCAATACCGAGTACTACCTGCAGTTCGAGATTCTCTGAGCCTCCCGGCGGTGAGGGCGAGGGGTGCTCACCGCACGGGTCACGAAGGCCGCCGGTCCATCGGGGACCGGCGGCCTTTCCTGTGCCCGGCACACCGCCCGCGAACGTGGAATCCTGACCTGGTGACTCTCTTCGAGGTGTGGGCGCCCCGGCCGGATCTGGTCCGTCTCGATCTCGACGGCGAGGTGCACCCGCTGCACCGGGACGATGCGGGCTGGTGGCGAGCCGACATCCCGGCCGCCCCCGGCGCCCGCTACGGCTTCCTGCTCGACGACGACCCCACCGTCCTCCCCGACCCCCGCTCGCCCTGGCAGCCGGACGGCGTGCACGGCCGCTCCGCGCTCTGGAGCCCGGACCCCGAGCTCTGGACCGACGCCGCCTGGCCCGGCCGCGGGCTGCCCGGCGCGGTCTTCTACGAGCTGCACATCGGCGCCTTCACCCCGGACGGCACCTTCGACGCCGCGATCGGCAAGCTCGACCACCTCGTCGACCTCGGCGTCACCGTGGTCGAGCTGATGCCGGTGAACGCCTTCGACGGCACGCACAACTGGGGCTACGACGGCGTGCTCTGGTACGCGGTACAGGACTCCTACGGCGGCCCGGCCGGGCTGCAGCGCTTCGTCGACGCCTGCCACGCGCGCGGGCTCGCGGTGGCGCTCGACGTCGTCCACAACCACCTCGGCCCCTCCGGCAACTACCTGCCGAAGTACGGCCCCTACCTCACCGACGGCCGCAATACCTGGGGGCAGAGCCTCAACCTGGACGGCCCCGGCTCGGACCACGTGCGCAGGCACATCCTGGACAACGCGCTGCGCTGGCTGCGCGACTTCCACCTCGACGCGCTGCGCCTTGACGCGGTGCACGCCCTGGTCGACCGCACCGCCGCGCACCTGCTGGAGGAGCTCGCCACCGAGGTCGCGGTGCTCTCCGCCCGGGTCGGGCGCCCGCTCACCCTGGTCGCCGAGAGCGACCTCAACGACCCGCGGCTGATCACCCCGCGCGCGGCGGGCGGCTACGGCCTCACCGCGCAGTGGAACGACGATCTGCACCACGCCGTGCACACCGCCGTCTCCGGCGAGCGGCAGGGCTACTACGCCGACTTCGGCAGCCTCGAGTGCCTGGCCACCACGCTGACCCGCGGTTTCTACCACGCGGGCAGCTACTCCAGCTTCCGCGAGCGCAGGCACGGCCGCCCGGTGGACCGCGCGACGACCCCGCCCTCCGCGCTCTTCGGCTACACCTGCGACCACGACCAGATCGGCAATCGGGCCATCGGCGACCGGCCTTCGATGAACCTCACCGACGGCCAGCTGGCGATCAAGGCGGCGCTGGTGCTGCTCGCGCCGTTCACCCCGATGCTGTTCATGGGGGAGGAGTGGGGCGCGCGCACGCCGTTCCTCTTCTTCACCTCGCACACCGACCCGGAGATCGGCGCCGCCACCGCGGCCGGGCGCAAGGCGGAGTTCGCCGAGCACGGCTGGGCCACCGCGGACGTCCCCGACCCGCAGGACCCGGAGACCTTCGCCCGCAGCAAGCTGGACTGGACCGAATCCGCCGACCCGTCCCGGGCCAGGTTGCTCGAGCTGTACCGGGATCTGCTCGCGGTGCGCAGGCTGCGACCGGAGTTCACCGGCACCTGGATCCCGGACCACGCGGTCCGCTACGACCAGGCCGCCAACTGGATCGTGATCGCCCGCGGCGGCCTCGAGCTGGCCTGCAACCTCGGCACCGAACCGGTGACGGTACCGGTGACCGGCATCACAGTACTGGCCTCCGCCGAGCCGGACAGTTCGCCCGGAGGTGCCGGCACGGTGCTCCCCGGCCACTCCTTCGCGCTGCTGGCCTGCGAGAACGATTGAATCACCGTCTCGGACGGACGATTGCCGGAGCCGAATCGCGCGACTACCGTTGTTCTATGAGCACCGTTGCTTCCGCCGGCGATTGCGCCGAGCTACCGGACGGTGTCGGCGGGAGTGCCGGCACCGAATTCGCCCCGCTGGCCCGCGCCTTCGCGCGGGTCTTCGGCCACCGGAGGGACGCGGGGGCCGCGCTCGCGGTGTACCGGCACGGACAACCGCTCGCCCACATCTGGACCGGCTACGGCGGTGACCGGCCCTGGACCGCCGACACCGGCACCGTGGTCTTCTCCGCCACCAAGGGCATCACCGCGACGGTGATCCACCGGCTCGCCGACCGCGGGCTGATCGACTACTACGCGCCGATGGCCGAGTACTGGCCGGAGTTCGGGGCCAACGGCAAGGCGGACATCACGGTCGAGCAGGTCATGACGCACCGGGCCGGGCTCTCCGCGCTGCGGCAGGTCGCGCAGAACACCACCGAGGTGCTCGACCACGAGCTCATGGAGCAGCGGCTGGCCGCCGCCGCGCCGGACCACCTGCTCGGCACCCCGACCTACCACGCGCTCACCTACGGCTGGCTGATGAGCGGGCTGGCCCGCTCGGTCACCGGCAAGAGCATGGGGCAGCTCTTCCGCGAGGAGGTCACCGAGCCGCTCGGCATCCGCGACGGGCTGCACCTCGGCTACCCGGGCCCGGGCTCGGCCACCCGCTACGCGCCGATGGCTGGCACCCAGCTGAGCGCCGCCCGCAACCCCATCGCCTCGCTGGTGCTCGGCCGCGGCCACGGCCTCCCCGGCGTGGTCGGGGCCGCGGTGCGCTGCCTCTTCGTACCGGGGCTGGAGGCCATTCTGGAGGGCGCGCAGCCCTCGCTGCTGCAGACCGAGCAGGGTGCAGCCAACGGCGTCTGCACCGCCTCCGCGCTGGCCACCGTGTACGGGGCGCTGGCGGGCGACGGCGTGGTGAACGGCGAGCGCTACCTCTCCGGGCACACGCTGCACGAGATGCGCAAGGTGCGCAGCTACCAGCTGGACCACGCGCTGTTCTACCTGCCGATGATGTGGCACCTCGGGTACCACTCCATCCCGGTGCCCGGCGGGCACACCGGCTTCGGCCACATCGGGCTGAACGGCTCGTTCGGCTGGGTCGACCCGCGCTCCGGGATCTCGGTCGGCTTCGTGCACAACCGCTTCACGCTGCCGCTCTTCGGCCTCGACATCTCCACCGTCGCCTGGCTGCTCCCGCTGATCGTCGGCTGCCTGCGCGGCAACCAGGCCGAGCTCACGCCCGCCGCCCGCTCCGCGGCGTGAGCGGAGGGCGGGCGGGCTCGGTCAGGTGAGGTAGCGGTAGGCCGGGGAGCCGGGGTCGAGCCGCTCGCAGTTGATCGGCGAGTCCGCGATCCGGCGCAGCAGCGCGTCCAGGCAGTCGGCGGCGCCCAGCTCGATGCCGACCAGCGCGGCGCCGGTCTCCCGGTTGTTGCGCTTGACGTACTCGAAGACGGTGATGTCGTCGTCCGGGCCGAGCACCTCGTCGAGGAAGCGGCGCAGCGCGCCCGGCTCCTGCGGGAAGTCCACCAGGAAGTAGTGCTTGAGCCCCTGGTGCACCAGCGAGCGCTCGATGATCTCGTTGTACCGGGAGACGTCGTTGTTGCCGCCGGAGACCAGCACCACCACGGTCGCGCCGGGCGGCACCGTGATCTCGGCGAGCGCGGCGGTGGCGAGCGCCCCGGCCGGCTCGGCGATGATGCCCTCGTTCTGGTACAGCTCCAGCATGGCGGTGCAGATCGCGCCCTCGTCGATCTGCATGAGCCCGAAGTCGCCCCGGCCGGTGCCGCCCGCCGGTGCCGCGAGCAGCGGCAGCGAGCCGTGCGAGACCACCCGCCCGCCGAACTCGGTGACCGCGGCGAACGGCACCGCGCCGATCCGCCGGACGGCGGCGCCGTCCACGAACGGATCGATCTCCGGCAGCGTCACCGGGCCGCCCGCCACCAGCGCCGCCGTCATCGAGGCCGCGCCCGCGGGCTCGACGCCGAGGATGCCGGTGCGCGGGGAGCGATCGCGCAGGTAGGTGCCGATCCCGGCCAGGCAGCCGCCGCCGCCGACCGGAACGATCACCAGGTCGGGCGCGGTATCGAGCTGGGTCAGGAATTCGGCGGCGATGGTGCCCTGCCCGGCGGCGGTGCGCGGGTCGTCGAAGGGCGGGACCATGGTGGCCCCGGTGCTCGCCACGTCGTCGGCGGCGGCCGCCGCGGCCGCGTCGAAGTTCTCGCCGACCGCGATGAGCTCGACGAACTCGCCGCCGTGCACCCGGATCCGGTCGAGCTTCTGCTTCGGCGTCGTGGTCGGCACGTAGATCCGGCCGCGCACCCGCATGGCCTGGCAGGCGTAGGCGACGCCCTGCGCGTGGTTGCCCGCGCTCGCGGCGACCACGCCCGCGGCGCGCTCGGCGGCGGTGAGCTGGACCATCAGGTTGTAGGCGCCGCGCAGCTTGTAGGAGCGGACCGCGGTGAGATCCTCGCGCTTCAGGTAGACCGTCGCACCGGTGAGCGCCGATAGCCGCGGGCTGTGGTGCAGCGGCGTCGGCTCGATGATGTGCCGAATGCGTTCCGCGGCGCTGTCGATCTCGGCAGCGGTCAGTGCCGGATGCGTGCTGGACGTGGGCTCGAGTACCGGAAGCGGATTGGACACCCGGTCCATGGTGCCACCAGGCGCGCGTACCGCGCGCGCCGGGTGGCGGCCGTCGGGGCTGGTCAGCGCGGTTCGAGCACGAAGACCGGGATCTCCCTGCTGGTCTTCGTCTGGTAGTCGGCGTAGTCCGGCCAGACCGCGACGGCGCGCTCCCACCAGGCGGTCTTCTCGTCGCCGGTCACCTCGCGCGCCGTGTAGTCCTTGGTCTCGGTGCCGTCGCGCAGCTCGACGTGCGGGTCGGCCTTGATGTTGAAGTACCAGACCGGGTGTTTGGGGGCGCCGCCGAGCGAGGCCACCACCGCGTACTCGCCGCCGTGCTCGACTCGCATGAGCGGGGTCTTGCGCAGCTTGCCGGATTTGGCGCCGCGGGTGGTCAGCAGGATGACCGGGACCCCGCGCAGCGTGGTGGCCTCGGTGCCGCCGGAGTTCTCGTACTGCTCCGCCTGCTCCCGGGCCCAGTCGGACGTGCTCGGTTCGTACTCTCCTGTAAGAGGCATGCAACCAGTAACTCGCACAACGGGCCGCACTGTTCCCGTGACACACGGAACAGAAAAGTTCGGTGGACCGAAAACTTTCCCACGGCTATGGTGAAGACATGACAGCGGTGCACCCTGATTCCCGGATCGCCGAGCGGCCGACGGTGTTGCTCGCCGGGGTGCCGTGGCCGGTCTTCAAGCTAGAGGCCCTCGCGCTCGGCCTGGTCGCACTGCTGATCCTGCTGCTGGTCACCGGCTCGCCCGCGGTCGCGGTGCTCGGCGGCGCCGGGCTCGCCGCCGGGCGCTGGGCGCTCGCCGCGGTGTCACCCCGCCGCCAGCGGTAGCCCCGCCAGCTCGCCGCGCGCCGCCACCCCCAATTTCGGATACGCCTTGTACAGGTGGTGCCCCACCGTGCGCGGGCTCAGGAAGAGCTGCGCCGCGATGTCCCGGTTGGAGAGGCCGCGGGCGGCGAGCCGGACGATCTGCAGCTCCTGCGGGGTGAGCCGGGCGACCGGCCCCGGACCGGCCGCCGGTGCCGCGCCGCCGCCGAGCGCCGCGAGCTCGGTGCGCGCCCGAGCCGCCCAGGGCGTGGCGCCCGCCCGCTCGAACGCCTCCGCCGCCGGTTCCAGCTGTGCCCGCGCCTCGGTCTTGCGCTTGGTCCTGCGCAGCCACTCGCCGTAGAGCAGCCGGGTGCGGGCCTGCTCCAGCGGGCGCGCCCCGAGCTCCAGCGCGGCGCGGAAGTGCCGCTCGTCGCCGGTGCGCAGGGCACGGCAGCGCTGCTCCAGCGCCGCCACCCAGGGCTGCCCGCCGCGCCGGGCCCACTCGGCCAGCCGCTCGACGGCGTCCCCGGCCCGCTCCGGCTCGCCGAGCCGCACCGCCGCCTCCACCACGTCGGGCAGCGCGCGCACCGCCGCCACGTGGTGCCGCACCGGACCCGAGGTGAGCGCGATGAGCCGGTGCAGGGCGCTCGCCACCCGGCCGAGGCCGAGCTCGAGCACCCCGAGCGCGGCATCTGCCCAGGTGGCGCCCGGTGCCAGGGCCCCACCGACCTCCGCGACCGCGGCCAGGCACTCCACCTCGTCGCCGGTGAGCGCGGCGAGGTAGGCACGGAAGGCGTGGTGCTGGCTCACCCACTGGCCCAGCCCGGCATCGCGCGCGATCCGCAGCCCCTCGGCCCCCGCCACCGCCGCCTCCGCGCGGTTGCCGAGAAACAGCTCGGCCTCGGCGCGGAAGAAGAGCAGCGGCGGGAGCAGCGCGATCCGGCCCTGCTCCCGACACTCGGCGATCAGCTCCGCGGCCAGCTCACCCACCTGCTCGTCCTGCCCGACCACCAGCCCGGCCCCGCACAGCTGCACCAGGTCGCGTGGGCTGTCCGCGCCGAGCCGCCGCGCCGCGGCGGCCGCGTCCCGCAGGTCGACGGTGTAGGTGGTGCGCAGCGCGGGCAGGATGTAGCCCGCGATCGGCGCGACCGGGTCGCCCTCGGGCAGCGTGAGCTCGGCGAAAGCCGCTGCCACCGCCGTGATCTCGGGGTCGCCGAGGTACCAGGCCGGATGGGCCGCCTGGATCAGGATGCGGGCGGCGCGGGCGGGTTCGCTGCCCGCGGCGGCGCCGAGCAGCAGCCGGTGCGCGGCCGCCGGACGCCCCGCGCCGAACTCGGCCAGCCCGCGCACCACGTCCAGCCGGGCCAGCGTGGCCGGGTCCGGCGCGGCCACCGCCGCCGCGCGCTCGGCCGAGCGGCGGGCGAGGTCGAGCAGCCCGGCCTCGGCGGCGGTCTCCGCGGCGGGCAGCAGCCTGCGCGCCCGCGCCGCGTCGTCGACGCTGAGCGCGGCCGCGCGCTCGTAGGCGGCGACCGCGCCGTGGTAGCCGCTGCGGCGGCGGGCCCGCTCCGCGGTGTCCGCCAGCGCCGCGGCGACCGCCTCGTCCGGGCCGGTGGCCGCGGCGGCCAGGTGCCAGGCCCTGATGTCGGCGTTCTCCGGGCCGGTGGCCGCAGCGGCCAGCGCCCGGTGCGCGGCGAGCCGCTCCGGCAGCGGCGCGCCCTGGTACACCGCCGAGCGCAGCAGCGGGTGCCGGAACACCACGCCCGCGGTGCCGGTGCGGACCAGCCCGGCCCGCTCGGCCGGGGTCAGGTCTTCCGGCCCCGCCCGCAGCGCCGCCCCGGCGCGCAGCACCGTGCCCAGGTCGGCGGCGGCAGCCGCGGCGGCGACCAGCAGCAGGGTGCGGGTGGCCGCGGGGAGCGGGGCGACCTGGCCGTGGAAGGCCTGCCGCAGCCGCTGCGGCAGCGGCTGATCCGGCGCGGTGCCCGGCGTCTCGGCGGCGAGCAGCGCCGGAAGCTCGAGTAGTGCCAGCGGATTGCCCGCCGACTCGACCAGCGCGCGGTAGCGGACGGCCGGTGCGAGCCCGGAGTGGCCTGCGTCCAGCAGCGCGGCGGCGACCTCGGGCGGCAGCGCGCCGACGGGGAGCTCGGGCAGCCCCGGCGCGGGGAAGTCGTCGTCGCCCGCCCTGGTGGCGAAGATCAGGGCGACGCCGTCGGCGTCGAGGCGGCGGGCCGCGAAGAGCAGCGTCTCCGCGGTGGCCCGGTCCAGCCAGTGCGCGTCGTCGACCAGGCAGAGCAGCGGGCCGTCGGCCGCCTCCTCGGCGAGCAGCGAGAGCACCGCGAGGCCGATCAGCATGCGGTCGGCCGGGTCCTGCTCGGCCAGGCCGAAGGCGCCGTCCAGCGCGGCGCGCTGGCGTGGCGGGAGCGCGCCCAGGTCGGCGCCGCGGACCAGCAGATGCAGTGCGGCGAAGGGCAGCTCGGCCTCGGACTCGATCCCGGCGCCGCGCACCGTCGGCAGCCCGGCGGCGGCCGCGTACTCCAGCAGCGCGGTCTTGCCGATGCCCGCCTCGCCGCGCAGCACCAGCGCGCCGCTGCGGCCCGCTCGCGCCGCGGCGAGCAGGGCGTCGATGCGGGCCAGCTCGGCCGCGCGGCCCAGAAGTGCGGTCGGCATCCTCGAAAAGTACCTATAGGCGACCGATTCGGCGTACCCCCAGCCCGCCATAACGTAGTCCGCACACCGAAAAACAGCAGGTAGAGGAGAAATCGTGAACGAGATCGCGACGCAGTACCTGGCGGCCTGGAACACCACCGACCCGGCCGCCCGCCGGGCGGCGATCGCCAGGGTCTTCACCGCCGACGCCGAGTACACCGACCCGCTCATGGCCGTGCGCGGCCACGACGAGATCGACGCCGGCATCGCCGCCGCCCAGGCGCAGTTCCCCGGCTGGGAGTTCCGGCTGGCGGGCGAGCCGGACGGCCACCACGACCAGGTGCGCTTCACCTGGGAACTGGGCCCGGCCGGCGCCGCGCCGGTGGTGGTCGGCTTCGACGTCGCCGTGCTGGAGCAGGGCCGGATCGGCGCCGTCTACGGCTTCCTGGACCAGGTGCCCGCGTAAATCCCCGTCCGAACCCGAGGAGGTTCCGTCATGACCCACACCGGACTGCTCGCCCCCGGCGACCGGCTGCTGCGGCTCGCGCTGCGCGCCGACGCCGTCGTCACCGGGGTGAACGGCCTCGCCTACCTGGCGCTGGCCGGACCGATCGAATCGCTGCTCGGCCTGGATCGCTCGCTCGGCATCCCGATCGGGGTGTTCCTGACGCTCTACGCCGTCGCGGTCGCCGCGATCGGGCAGCTCGCCCGGATCCCGGCCGCCGCCGCGGGAGCGGTGGTCGCGGTGAACGCCGCCTGGGCGGTGGCGAGCGTGGTCGCGCTGCTCGCGGGCGCGCTCGGCCTCACCGCCGTCGGCGCGGTCTGGGCGGTGCTGCAGGCGCTGGTGGTCGGTGCCTTCGCCGCCCTGCAGTACCTGGGGCTGCGCCGGGCCTCAGCGCACCAGTAGTGCCACCGGCAACCGGTCGAAGATCTTCTCGAGGTGGGCCCGCCCCTGGAAGGTCTCGCCGGTGAGCCGGTCGGTCCAGACGCCGGGCGGCAGGTCGAGCACCGTGTCCGCCCAGCCGGTCTCCTGCAGCTTCACGCTGTGCCTGGTGGCGGCGACCAGTACCTCGGGCAGCCGCCCCGGCTTGCCGCGGCCGTAGCAGATGAGGTGCCCGGCCTGCTCGCCGATGGCGTGCATCGGCAGGTAGCTGCCGCCGACGAAGCACTCCGGGCGCTCCCGGCGCAGCCACAGCGCGTAGGCGACCACCCACATCTTGGCCGCGCCGGTGGGGTCGAGCGGCGGGGTGGTCTCCAGCATCTGCAGCATCCCGGCGCGCACCATGAAATCGACCGGACGCCGGTTGTCCGGGTCGACCAGCGAGTCCTCCCAGAGCTCGCAGCCCTGGTAGATGTCGGGGACGCCGGGGCCGCAGAGCTGCAGCAGCTTCTGCGCCAGCGCGTCCGACCAGGCGTGCGGGGCCAGCTCGTGCACCAGGTCGTTCAGCCCGGAGCCGACCGGCCCGTCGATCACCGCGTCCAGCCAGCGGTGCACCGCCGTCTCGAACTCGGTGTCCGGGTCCTCCCACGAGGTGCGGGTGCCCGCCTCCCGGATCGCCTTCTCCGCGTACTGGTGGATGCGCTCGCGCAGCCCCGGCACCGAGGAGGCCGGGCGGCCGTCCGCGGGCCAGACCCCGAACATGTTCTGCAGCAGGAAGAGCGCGGTCGCGCCGTCCGGGCTCGGGGTCGCCTCCTGCCAGCTCCGCACCCGGCGCGCCCAGGTGTTGCCGACCTGGGAGAGCACCCCGATCCGGGCCCTGACGTCCTCGCCGCGCTTGGTGTCGTGGGTGGAGAGCGTGGTCATCGAGGATGGCCAGCGCGTTGCCCGTTCGCTGTTGGCCAGGTGGAACTCGTTCACCGAGCGGGCGAACCGCGCCGGGCTGCCGCCCACCTCCTGCAGCGAGATCAGCCGCACCGCGCGGTAGAACATGGCGTCCTCCACCGCCTTCGCGGTCATCGCCCCGCACACCTGGTCGAACCGGATCTGCGCCTCGCCGTCCCTGGCCAGCGCGGTGACCAGCACCTGAAGCGGCGCGGTGAGCTCGGCATTGCGCCGCTCGACCTCGGCGACGACGGCGCCGGTCATCCCGGCCAGCGGGCTGTAGTCGGCCCGGTAGACCGGCATGAAGGCGAGCACCTCGATGGTGGCGTTGGTCAGCGCCATGGTGTCGAAGCCCGGCGTGTCGGCGTCGTGCTTGATCGCGGCGACCAGCCTGCGCACCTCGGGGGAGAGGATGGTCTCGGCCACCGCGCGCTTGATCCGGTGCTCGGTCTCGCCGATCCAGGAGCGGTCGCTGCCGTGCCCGGTGAAGCGGCGGGAGAGCTCGGTGAGCGCGGGCTCGCCCGCCGGGTCGATGAGGACGCCGCCCAGGTCGGCGAGGGCGTCGTAGCCGGTGGTGCCGTCGATCGGCAGCGTCGGGTCCAGCGGCTCCCGGTTCGCCAGGATCTTCTCGATCAGCAGCAGCCGGTCCGGGCCGAGCAGTTTCCGCAGCCGGTGCAGGTAGCCGATCGGGTCGGCGAGGCCGTCCGGGTGGTCGATCCGCACGCCGTCGATCAGGTCGTGCTCGCACCACGCCGCCAGCTCCCGGTGCGTGGCCTCGAAGACCTCCGGATCCTCCTGCCGCACCGCGGCCAGCTCGCTGACCGCGAAGAACCGCCGGTAGGTGCAGACCCCGGACTTCCAGCTCACCAGCCGGTAGTGCTGCTTGTCGTGGATGCGGAGCGCGTTGTCGCCGTCGGTGCCGGGCGCGATCGGGAACCGCATGTCGTGCAGGCTGAGCATCGGCTCCGGGCCGGAGCGGTCGACGCCGAGCGCGGCCGGGTCGTTCTCGCCCTGTAAGACCGGAAGCGCGAGCCGCCCGCCCGCGCCGTTCCCCTGACTCCAGTCGATGTCGAACCAGTGCGCGTACTGCGACTCCCGCCCGTGCCGCAGCACGTCCCACCACCACTTGTTCTGCCTCGGGTCGCCGACCCCGACGTGGTTCGGCACCAGGTCGACGATCAGCCCCATGCCCCTGGTGCGCACCTCGTCGGCGAGCGCCTTGAGCCCGGCCGGGCCGCCGAGCGCCGCCGAGACCGTGGTCGGGTCGGTGACGTCGTAGCCGTGCGTCGAGCCGCGCACCGCGGTCAGGATGGGCGAGAGGTAGAGGTGCGAGATCCCCAGCTGCTGCAGGTACTCCGCGATGGACCTGGCGTCGGCGAAGGTCAGCGCGTCCGGCCGGAGCTGTAGCCGGTAGGTGCTGCGCACCGGCCGCCGGGCGGGTTCCCGGCGGCGGGGGGTGGGGTCGGTGGTGTGCGTCGCGGACTCGGTCATGGGCGTCGGTGCCTCAGGAGGGGTCGGTGTGGCGCAGGACGAGCAGGCAGCGGGCGGGGACGGTGAGGGCGGCGCCCGCCTCCAGGGCGGCCGCCGACTCGCCGGTGGGCGCGGAGCAGTCCAGCACCACGCTCCAGCCGAGCCCGTAATCCGGGCCGGGCAGTGCGAATTCGAGCTCTTCGTCGTGGGCATTGAAGCAGAGCAGGAACGAATCGTCGGTGATCCGCTCGCCGCGCGGGCCCCGCTCCGGGATGCCCGCACCGTTGAGATAGACCGAGAGCGACTTGCCGAAACCGCTGTCCCAGTCCGCCGGGGTCATCTCCTCGCCCGCCGGGGTGAGCCAGGCGATGTCGCGGGCGTCGTCCCGGTTGCGGATCGGGCGCCCGGCGAGGAAACGGCGGCGCCGGAAGATCGGGTGCTCGGTGCGCAGCGCGATCACCCGCCGGGTGAAATCGAGCAGGTCGGCATTGGTCTCCGCCAGCGACCAGTCCATCCAGGCGAGCTCGGAGTCCTGGCAGTAGACATTGTTGTTGCCGTGCTGGGTGCGGCCCATCTCGTCGCCGTGCGCCAGCATCGGGGTGCCCTGGCTGAGCACGAGGGTGGCCAGCAGATTGCGCCGCTGCCTGGCCCGCAGCGCGAGGATCTCGGGGTCATCGGTCGGCCCCTCGACGCCGCAGTTCCAGGAGCGGTTGTGGCTCTCCCCGTCCCGGTTGCCCTCGCCGTTCGCCTCGTTGTGCTTCTCGTTGTAGGAGACCAGGTCGTTCAGCGTGAAGCCGTCGTGCGCGGTGATGAAGTTGATGCTCGCGCTCGGCCTGCGGCCGGTCGCCTCGTAGAGATCCGACGAGCCGGTGAGCCGGGAGGCGAACTCGCCCAGCGTGGCCGGCTCGCCGCGCCAGTAGTCGCGCACGGTGTCGCGGTACTTGCCGTTCCACTCGGTCCACAGCCCGGGGAAGTTGCCCACCTGGTAGCCGCCCTCGCCGACGTCCCACGGCTCGGCGATCAGCTTCACCTGGCTCACCACCGGGTCCTGCTGCACCAGGTCGAAGAAGGTGGAGAGCCGGTCCACGTCGTGCAGCTCCCTGGCCAGGGTGGCGGCCAGGTCGAAGCGGAAGCCGTCCACGTGCATCTCCAGCACCCAGTAGCGCAGCGAGTCCATGATCAACTGCAGGGTGTGCGGGTGCCGGACGTTCAGGCTGTTGCCGGTGCCGGTGTAGTCCTTGTACTTCGACGGGTCCTCGTCGAGCAGGCGGTAGTAGGCGGCATTGTCGATGCCGCGGAAGGCGATGGTCGGGCCCCTGTGGTTGCCCTCGGCGGTGTGGTTGTAGACCACGTCGAGGATCACCTCGATGCCCTCCTCGTGCAGCGCCCGCACCATCGCCTTGAACTCGGTGACGGCGGCGCCGGCGCGCGGCATGGCGGCGTAGTCGGCGTGCGGGGCCAGGTAGCCGAAGCTGTTGTAGCCCCAGTAGTTTCGGAGACCCTGGTCCAGCAGCACGGTGTCCTGCAGGAACTGGTGTACCGGCATGAGCTCGATCGCGGTCACGCCGAGGCTCTTCAGGTGCTCGATCACCGCCGGGTGCGCGATGCCCGCGTAGGTGCCGCGCAGCTCCTCCGGCACCGCCGGGTGCGTCATGGTCATGCCCTTGACGTGCGCCTCGTACAGCACCGTCTCGTGGTACGGGGTCTTCGGGGCGCGGTCGTTGCCCCAGTCGAAGAAGGGGTTGATCACGACACAGGTCATGGTGTGGCCGAGCGAGTCGAGGCCGTGCGTGTGCAGCGAGGGGTCGCCGTCGAACTCGCCGTCGAAGGCCTTGCCGTACGGGTCGAGCAGCAGTTTGCTCGCGTCGCAGCGCAGGCCGCGCTCGGGGTCCCACGGGCCGTGCACCCGGTAGCCGTAGCGCTGGCCAGGGCCGAGCCCGGGCAGGTAGGTGTGCCAGACGTAGCCGTCGACCTCGTCCAGCGGAAGCCGGGTCTCCAGCCCGTCCCGGTTGATCAGGCACAGCTCGACCCGCTCCGCGACCTCGGAGAAGACCGAGAAATTCACCCCGGCGCCGTCGTAGGTGGCGCCGAGCGGGTACGCCGTGCCCGGCCACACCCCCAGCGGCGCCACCTCGGCCAGGGCGGGAGCGGGGGGACTGTCGCCGGCCGGCGCTGACTCGAGCATGGCACCGACAGTAGTGGCACCGGGCGGGTCCGGGATGCCAGGTCGTGACCATCACAGGGGCCGCGGACTTGAACAGCGTTCAAGGTACCGTGCCGCTATGGACCTCGACCGGCTGATCACGCTCGACGCCGCCCACGTCTGGCATCCGTACGGCGGTTTTCCGGCGAGTACCGCGCCGCTGCCGGTGGCGTCGGCGTCCGGGGTGCGGCTGCGGCTCGGCGACGGGCGCGTGCTGGTCGACGGCATGAGTTCGTGGTGGGCCGCCATCCACGGTTACCGGCATCCGGTGCTGGACGCCGCGCTGGTGGCACAGGCGGGGAAGATGAGCCACGTCATGTTCGGCGGGCTCACCAACGAACCGGCTGTTCGCCTGGCCGAGCTGCTGGTCTCGCTGACGCCCGCCGGGCTGGAGAAGGTGTTCCTCTGCGACTCCGGGTCGGTGTCGGTGGAGGTCGCGGTGAAGATGTGCCTGCAGTACTGGCGGGCCGTCGGCCGCCCGGCGAAGCGGCGGCTGCTCACCTGGCGCGGGGGGTACCACGGGGACACCTTCACCCCGATGAGCGTCTGCGACCCGGACGGGGGGATGCACTCGCTGTGGACCGACGTGCTGGCCGCGCAGGTGTTCGTCGGGCCGCCGCCGCGCGAGTACGACCCGGCGTACGTGGCGTCGCTGGACCGGGCGCTGGGGGCGCATGCGCACGAACTCGCCGCTGTCATCGTCGAGCCCGTCGTCCAGGGCGCGGGCGGCATGCGCTGGCACCATCCCCGCTACCTGAGCGACCTGCGCGCGCTCTGCGACCACCACGGGGTGCTGCTGATCTTCGACGAGATCGCCACCGGCTTCGGGCGCACCGGGACGCTCTTCGCCGCCGACCAGGCGGGGGTCGCACCGGATGTGCTTTGCGTCGGCAAAGCGCTGACCGGCGGGTACCTCACCCTCGCCGCCGCCCTGTGCACCACGCGGATCGCCGAGACGGTGAGTGCCGCGCACGGTGGGCTCATGCACGGGCCGACCTTCATGGGGAACCCGCTGGCCTGTGCCGTCGCCGTCGCGTCGGTGGAGTTGCTGCTCTCCCGGGATTGGGCGGGCGAGGTCTCCGCGATCTCGGCCGGGTTGGTTGCCGGGCTCGGGCCGCTGGCGTCGCTGCCGGGGGTGGTGGATGTGCGGGTGCTCGGGGCCATCGGGGTGGTGGAGCTGGAACGTCCGGTCGACATGGCCGCCGCCACCGATGCGGCTGTCGGCGAGGGGGTTTGGCTGCGGCCGTTCCGGAATCTGGTTTACACGATGCCGCCGTTCATCAGTGCTCCGGACGAGGTGGCGGCGATCGCGCGGGGGATCGGCGCGGCGGTGCGGGCGTCCCTGCCGTGAGCACCGCCCGCGGCCGTGGGTCAGGCGATCCAGGGCGGGACGATGCCCTGTGCTTCACCCGCGCGGAAGGCATTGGCTCCGGCGGGCGCCGTCGCTACCGCGGTGAGCCCCCACGGCCCGGCCGTGATCTGCCGGAGGACGTCGGCGGGGAGGACGGCGGTATCGCCGGGGGCGAGCGTCAGCTTCTCGGCGCCGAGGGTGATCTCCGCGCCGCCGTCGAGGACGGTCCAGATCTGCTCGACGTCGATGCGGTGCTCGGGGCCCGCGGCGTGCGGGGCCATGCGGACGCGCCAGAGCGCGGAGCCTGCGGCGCCGAGGGTGGGAGAAGCGAGGGTGGTCATGGCGCCCGCCGGGGTCACGGTGTGGCGGGCCTGGTCGCGGGTGATGACGGGCATCGGGTGCTCCTGAAGGTAGTCAACGTGGTTGTCTTGTTGGGCAATAGTCAACCACGTTGTCTATCCTGTCAAGGTGAACTCCTTCGAGCTGCCGCTGCGCATGCTGCTCGCCTTCCGCTCGGCCGTGGACGAGGTGCACGCGGAGCTGGCCGCGCACGGGCACCCGGAGATCCGGCCCATGCACGGGTTCCTGTTCCAGGCGGTGCTGCGGACCGAGGGGTGCACGGCGGCGGAGCTGGGGCGGGTGCTCGGGATCTCCAAGCAGGCGGCGGGGAAGCAGGCGGAGGCGCTGGAGCGGCTCGGGTATCTGCGGCGCGAGGACGATCCGGCGGACGCGCGGCGCAAGGTGTACCGGCTGACGGCGCGTGCGGACGAGGTGCTCGCCCGGTCCGAGGCGGTGTTCGACCGGGTGCGGCGGGGGTGGGCGCGGGAGCTGGGGAGCGGGCGGATCGCGGAGCTGGAGCGGGATCTGCGGGTGCTCGCACCCGGCGAGCTGTTCCGGCTGGACGCGCCGGGGTGGTTCGCCCGCTGAGCGCTGAGCCGCCCGCCCCGGAGCGTGCCTTGAACGGCGTTCAAGTATGCTCCCGAGCTGTGAATACCGATCCGCTGAGCTGGCTGGACGACCGTGCCTCCGAGCGGGTCGCCGCCGGTCTGCGCCGCGAGCTGCGGCCACGGGCAGCCCGGTCGGCCGCCATCGACCTGGCCTCCAACGACTACCTGGGGCTCACCCGGCACCCCGAGGTGATCGCGGGCGCGGTCGCGGCGGTGCGGCGCTGGGGAGCGGGGTCGACCGGGTCGCGGCTGGTCACCGGGACCACCGACGAGCACATCGCGCTGGAGCGCGAGCTCGCCGAGTTCACCGGGGCGGAGAGCGGGCTGGTCTTCGCCTCCGGGTACGCCGCGAACCTCGGGGTGGTGACGGCGCTCGCCGGGCGGGACGCGCTGGTGGTCTCCGACGCGGCGAGCCATGCCTCGCTGGTCGACGCGTGCCGGCTCTCCCGGGCCCGGGTCGCGGTCGCGCCGCACGGGGATGTGGACGCGGTGGCGCGAATCCTGGCGGCGCGCACCGAGCGCCGGGCGCTCGTGGTCACCGATTCGGTGTTCAGCGCGGACGGCGATCTCGCACCGCTCGCCGCGCTGCACCGGGTGACCAGGGCCGCGGGGGCGGTGCTCGTGGTGGACGAGGCGCACGGGCTCGGGGTGCGGGGGAGCGGCGGGCGCGGGCTGGTGTACGAGGCGGGGCTGGCGGGGGAGCCGGATCTGATCGTCACCGCGACGCTCTCCAAGGCGCTCGGGGCGCAGGGCGGGGCGGTCCTCGGGCCCCGGCGGGTGCGGGACCACCTGGTCGATGCGGCGCGGACCTTCATCTTCGACACGGGGCTCGCCCCGGCCGCCGTCGGTGCGGCGCGGGCGGCGCTCGGCGTGCTGCGGCGCGAGCCGGAGCGGGCCGCCGCGGTGCTGGAGCGGGCGGGGGAGATCGCGCGGATCGCCGGGGTGCCGGAGCCGCCGTCGGCCGTCGTGTCGGTGGTGCTCGGGGAGGCGTCGGTGGCTTTCGAAGCCGCGCTGGCCTGCCGGGAGCGCGGGCTGGATGTCGGGTGTTTCCGGCCGCCGACGGTGCCGGAGGGCACCTCGCGGTTGCGGCTCACCGCGCGGGCGGATCTGAGCGATGCCGAGCTGGCGGTGATTCGCGAGGTGCTCGCGGCCGTGCTGGTAGCGCGGCGACCGCGGGAAGACGTGCCGGCATGAGTGGCGCGGGGTCACCGCGGCGCGCCGGATCGGCGAGCCTTGCCGGAGTGCCCGAGGCGGGCGGCGCCACTGTTTCGGGACCTGCGCCGGCTTCGGCGAGCCGGGGCCCAGTTCCGTACGCACACAGCGGAATTCTGCTGGTGACCGGCACCTCGACCGAGGTCGGCAAGACCGTCACCACGGCCGCGCTGGCGGCAGCGGCGCTGGCGGCGGGGCGGACCGTCGCGGTGTGCAAGCCCGCGCAGACCGGCGTCGCTCCGGGCGAACCCGGCGATCTGGCCGAGATCACCCGGCTCAGCGGTGCCACCCGAACCCTGGAACTGGCCCGCTACCCCGACCCGCTCGCCCCGGACACCGCCGCCCGCCGCTGCGGCGCACCCCTGCTCACCCTCGGCGAAACCGCCGCCGCCGTCGAAGAACTCGACGCCGACCTGGTCCTGGTCGAGGGCGCGGGCGGCCTCCTGGTCCGGCTCGGCGACTTCACCCTTGCCGACCTGGCGCTCCGGCTGGCGGCACCGGTCCTCGTGGTCGCCGCGGCGGGGCTCGGCACGCTCAACCACAGCGAGCTGACCGTGCGCGCGCTCCTGGCCGCGGGTGTACCGTGCGCGGGCCTGGTCATCGGCTCCTGGCCGGACACACCGGATCTCGCCGCCGAGTGCAACCGCGACGACCTGCCCCGGGTCACGGGCGTGCCCGTCGTCGGCACCGTTCCCGCCGGAGCGGGCGCCTGGGACCGCACCCGTTTCACCGCGGAGGCCCCGGCCTGGTTCGCCCCGGCCCCACCCGGGCGAGCCGAGGCAGAACCCCCTACAACCCCAGCTCCCGCCCGATCAACTCCTTCATGATCTCGTTCGTCCCCGCCCAGATCTTGGTCACCCTGGCATCCCGCCACGCCCGCGCCACCCGGTACTCGTTCATGTACCCGTACCCGCCGTAGAGCTGCACACAGTGGTCGAGGACCTCGTTCTGGATCTCCGACGTCCACCACTTCGCCTTCGCGGCGTCGGTCGCCGAGAGCGCCCCCTCCGCGTGCGCGGCGACGTAGCGCTCGACGAACGCCCGCGTCACGTCGATCTTCGTCGCCAGCTCCGCGAGCAGGAACTTGTTGTGCTGGAACGACCCGATCTGCTGCCCGAACGCCTTGCGCTCCTTCACATACTCCAGGGTCTCGGCCAGGATCTGCTCCGCGTGCGCGAGATTCGAGACCGAGCAGCCGAGCCGCTCCTGCGGCAGGTTCCGCATCATGTGGATGAACCCGCCGTCGACCTCGCCGACCACCTCGGCATCGCTCACCCGGACCCCGTCGAAGAAGAGCTCGGCGGTGTCGGACTCCGGCTGCCCCACCTTGTCCAGCTTGCGGCCGCGGGAGAAGCCGGGCCGGTCCGCCTCGACGGCGAAGAGCGTGATGCCGCGGGCCTTCTTCTCCGGACTGGTGCGCGCCGCGACGATGATCAGGTCGGCGGAGTAGCCGTTGGTGATGAAGGTCTTGGAGCCGTCGAGCACCCAGTCGGCGCCGTCGCGCACGGCCGTGGTCTTCAGCGCGGCCAGGTCGGAGCCGCCGGAGGGCTCGGTCATGGCGATGGCGGTGAGGAGCTCGCCGCTCACCATGCCGGGCAGCCAGCGTTTGCGCTGCTCCTCGGTGGCCAGCGTGGTCAGGTAGGGCGGCACGATGTCGGCGTGGATGCCCATGCAGGAGGCGAGCGAGGCGTTCACCTTCGCGAACTCCTCCAGCAGGATCGCGTTGAACCGGTAGTCGCCCGCCGCGCCGCCGCCGTACTCCTCCGGCACCTCGAGGCCGAGCAGCCCCTGGCTGCCCGCGTCCAGCCAGAACTGCCTCGGCAGCGCCTTCTGCTCGATGTGCTCGTCCAGGTGCGGGCGCACCGAGCGCTCGATGAACTGCCGGACACTGTCCCGGAACGCCTCGTGGTCCGCGCTGTACACGGTGGGTGGGGGGAGCGCCATTGCCGATCCTTCGTTGCCGGAGAACTCTGGTCCGCCGTCCAGTATCGTCGGCCCGTGACATCGACCCGCATCGGCAGGCACATCGCGGCCCCGCGCGGCGCCGTCTACCGGCTGCTGCTCGACGCCGACGCGGTCGCCACCTGGATGGTCCCGGACGGTATGAGCAGCGAGGTGCTGACCTTCGAGCCGCGCGAGGGCGGCGCGGTGCACATCGCGCTCACCTACGACGACCCGGACGCCACCACCGGCAAGACCGACGCCCGCACCGACTCCTACCGGGGCCGGTTCGTCGCGCTGGTGCCGGACGAGCAGGTCGTCCAGGTGGTCGAGTTCGACACCGACGACCCGGAGATCCGCGGCGAGATGCGGATCGTGTTCACGCTCGCCGACGCCGACGGCGGCACCGACCTGGTCGCGCTGCACGACGGGGTGCCGCCCGGCGTCGCGCCGGAGGACAACGAACTGGGCTGGCGGATCTCGCTCGGCAAACTCGCCGCGCTCGCGGAGAGCGGAGCAGCTCCGACCGGGACATGACCGGCGGTACCCTCGCTCACCTGCCCGGACACTGCCCGTAACCCGACCGTTCGTCCCGCTTCGCCTGGCACCCCCGCCGGGGCGTGCTTACAGTGGGATGGGTGTCGCCGATGGAGAATCGGCACCCGTCCACCGTCTCGGATTGGAGCGATGCACGACGTCGCGCCCGCCTGCGGGAGACCCGCCCCCGGCGCGACCGGACGTCGTGGCGCCACCCCCGAACGGCCGCGCTGCGGGTGACCGCGCTGCTGCTCGCGGGATTCGTCGTGTTCGCCCAGTACTGGCAGCACGACGTGGCCCCCGAGCGCGACCGCCTCGCCCGCACCGAACCCGCGCTGCTCCCGGTCGCCACGCCCGCCGACGGCGCGCCATGGGACACCGTCGTGGTCGACCTGGTCGGCCTCGGCAACCTCAACGCCACCGACACCGCCGCCGCGCTCCCCGCGCTGAGCGAGCTCGGCGTGGTGTGGGCGGTCCGCTACGACCAGAACGGCATCGACACCAGGGTCATCGCGGAGCTGATCGTGCGCGCCGCGCGGATGTCGGGGCTGCGGAACGTGATCCTGGTCGGGCACAGCATGGGCGGCGTGATCGCGCTGGAGGTGGCCAGGCACATCCACACCGGGAGCGACCGCAGGCTGCTCTCGGTGATCCTGGACTGCACCCCGCTCGACCTGGACTCGGTGCGCCAGGAGAGCAGGGGCCGCGGCGAGGACCTGGTGCGCTGGATGGGCTGGCTGCCCGGGGTCAGGGAGAGCCGCACCCTGCGCACCGCCGCCGAGCTGTACGCGCGCCGGGACCGCTTCGTCACGCACCACGGCGCGCTGCCCACCGTGGACTGGCCGCGCTTCGGCACCGCGCTGGACGAGGTGCTGCGGCAGAAGACCTTCTCCGCCGACGCCGCCAGCAACGGGCTGATCGAGGCGCAGTTCCTCGCCATCGTGGCCAGCGGCGCGGGCAACGACCTGCGCGCGCTGCGCGAGCCGCGCCCCGGCCGGGCCCGCCCCGCCATCGTCCTGCTCCGCCCGCTCGACCCGGCCGACGACCACGTCGTGCTGGTTGACCGCACCCAGGCGACGCTCTCCGCGGAAGCCGGCGCCCGCGAGGGCGCGCTGCTCGTGGTGAGCGGCCGGATCGGGCACGCGAACCCGAGGCAGCGGCCGGAGGCATACGAGGCCATGTTCACCGAGCGGGTGCTGCCCTTCCTTGCCCGCTACCAGCAGACCGCGCGCGGCGGCGCCGCGCTGCCTCAGCCCAGGTGAGCGACGGCGGCGCCGCGGTACGACAGGACGATGCCCATAGCCGCACGGTAACCGGACGGGGTGACAACGCCGAGTTGCAATCGCGATGAAAACAACCGTTTTCGCAGCTCGCCGCTGCTGCTTGACTACTGCACCATGTCTCGAACCCGTCTGTTCCACACCGGCCTTCGCGGCCGCATGACCGCCGCACTGCTCGCCGTGGCGACCGTCGCGACCCTCGGCACCGCCGGTTGTGCGAAGAGCGACGAGCCGGTCGCGGCGGCCAGTGGCCCGCTGCCCACCGACATCCAGCCAGGCACCAAGCTCGTGATCGCCGACCAGTCCGAGCGGCTGCAGTCGGCGCTGCGCTTCTCCGGCGAGCTGGACAAACTCCCCTTCCAGGTGGAGTTCGCCAACTTCGTCGGCGGCCCCGCCATCCTGGAGGCCTTCCGGGCGGGCGCCGCCGATATCGCGCCGGTCGGCGACGTCCCGCCGATCCACGCCCTCGCGGCCGGCCAGGACGTCCCGATCATCGCCTCCTACCGCACCAACCCGCAGTCCATGAAGCTCGCGGTGGCGCCCGGTGTCCCGGTGCGCACGCTGGCCGACCTGAAGGGCCGCAAGATCGCCTACGCCGAGGGCACCGCGCAGCAGGCCGCGGTGCTCCGCGCGCTCGACAAGGCCGGGCTCGACACCGGCGACGTCGAGCTGGTCCGGCTGCAGCTGGCCGAATTCCTGGACGCCGTCCGCACCGGCCAGGTCGACGTGGCCCCGCTGATCGAGCCGAACGTCACCCGGCTGCTGCGCACCCAGGGCGCGACCCTCATCCCGGACTCCGAGACCGCGGGCATCTACCCCGGCCTCGCCTACCTCTACGCGCGCCGCGACGTGGTGAACGACCCGGCCAAGGCGGGCGCGGCCCGCGCGCTCGTCGCGGCCTTCATCCGCGCCTTCCACTGGGCCAACACCCACGGCGACGAGTGGGAGCGGCGCTACTACGTCGAGAACCAGAAGGTGAGCCCGGAGGACGCCGAGCGCATCGTGAACTCGCTCGGCCAGTGGACCTTCCCGCACCTGGACCAGAAGGTCATCGACGTGCAGCAGAAGACCATCGACGCCATCGACGCCGCGGGCCAGCTGCCCAAGAAGGTGCGCGCGGAGAACGGCTTCGACCTGCGCTTCGACGACGTGATCACGCAGACGGTCACCGAGTCCGGCGCCTCCTTCGGACCGGAGGTCGGCTGATGGCCACCATCACCAGGAAGATCAGCGCACCGGCCGGGCTGTTCGGCCGCGCGAGCGGCCGGGCGAGCGGCGCGCGGCGGGTCGTCCGCAAGCGCAGGCTCGGCCCGGGCAAGGCGATCCCGTTCGGGATCGGGATCGGCCCGGCCATCCTGATCGCCGTCTGGGTGATCGGCTCGGCCGCGGGCACCATCGACCCGGAGACGCTGCCCGCCCCCTGGACCGTCGCGCAGACCGCCGGTGACCTGATCGCCGACGGCCGGCTGCAGTCCAACCTGCTCACCTCGCTGCAGCGCGCGGTGATCGGGCTGGTGCTCGGCGTCTCGATCGGGCTGGTGCTCGCACTGATCTCCGGGCTGAGCCGGATCGGCGAGGCGGTGGTCGACGGCCCGGTGCAGATCAAGCGCTCCATCCCGACGCTCGCGCTGATCCCGCTCTTCATCGTGTGGTTCGGCATCGGCGAGGAGATGAAGCTGGTGGTGATCACCACCAGCGTGCTCATCCCGGTCTACATCAACACGCACGCGCACCTGCGCAGCGTCGACGCCAGGCACGTCGAGCTCGCGGAGACCGTCGGGCTCTCCCGCTGGGGCTTCGTCCGCCGGATCGCGCTGCCCGGCTCGCTGCCCGGCTTCTTCACCGGGCTGCGGCTCGCGGTGACCATCTCCTGGCTCGCCCTCGTCGTGGTGGAGCAGGTCAACGCGACCAGCGGCATCGGCTACCTGATGACCCAGGCCCGCACCTACGGCCAGATCGACGTGATCGTGGTCGGACTGGTGATCTACGGCCTGCTCGGCCTGTTCGGCGATATCGCCGTGCGCACCATCGAGAGGAGGGCGCTGTCGTGGCGACAGACACTCGGGGACTGAACGTGGTCCGCACCCGCGGGCTGACCAGGAGCTTCGGCGACCGGGATGTCCTCGCCGGGATCGATCTGGAGATCGCGCGCGGCGAGTTCGTCGCGCTGCTCGGCCGCAGCGGCTCCGGCAAGAGCACGCTGCTGCGCGCGCTGGCCGAGCTGGACGGCGAGGTCACCGGGCACGGTGAGCTCACCGTGCCGGCCGAACGCGCCGTGGTGTTCCAGGATTCGCGGCTGCTGCCGTGGAGCCGGGTGCTCGACAACGTGACCCTCGGCCTGACCGGCTCGGACGCCAAGGCCCGCGGCACCGCCGCGCTGGCCGAGGTCGGGCTGGCCGGGCGGGAGAAGGCGTGGCCGCGCGAGCTCTCCGGCGGCGAGCAGCAGCGCGTCGCGCTGGCCCGCTCGCTGGTCAGGGAGCCCGAGTTGCTCCTGGCCGACGAGCCGTTCGGCGCGCTGGACGCGCTCACCCGGCTCCGCATGCACGCCCTGCTCGAGGCGCTCTGCGCCCGGCACCGCCCCGCCGTCCTGCTGGTGACGCACGACGTGGACGAAGCCGTCGCGCTGGCCGACCGGGTGCTGGTCCTGGACGAGGGCCGGATCGTGCTCGACGAGCCGGTCGACCTGGAACGTCCCCGGCGCCACGGCGACCCGCGTTTCGCCCGGCTGCGCGAGCGGCTGCTCGGCGCGCTCGGCGTCGACACCCCCGATTCGACCGAAAGACGAGCCTCATGAGCACCGCGCCCCGACAGCTCAGCCTGAACGCCTTCATCTACCCGTCCGGGCACCACGAGGCGGCCTGGCGGCACCCGGCCAGCTCCCCGGACCGGCTCTACGACGTGAAGTACTACCAGGAGATCGGCCGCACCGCCGAGGCCGCCAAGCTGGACGCGGTGTTCTTCGCCGACGGCCCCGCGCTGCGGGTGAACGTCAAGCACAACGCCGCCTCCGGGCTGGAGCCGATCACGCTGCTCACCGCGATCGCCACCGCCACAACCCATCTCGGGCTGATCGCGACCGCATCCACCACCTACTACGAGCCCTACAACCTGGCCCGGCTCTTCTCCACGCTCGACCACATCTCCGGCGGCCGCGCGGGCTGGAACATCGTCACCACCGCGACCGACCAGGCCGCCGCCAACTTCGGGCTGGACCGCCACCCCGACCACGAGGAGCGGTACGCCCGCGCCCGCGAGTTCGTCGACGCCGTCGTCGCGCTGTGGGGTTCGTGGGAGGACGACGCCATCGTGCTCGACCCGGCGGCAGGCATCTACGCCGACCCGGAGCGGATCCACCGGATCGACTTCGAGGGCGAGCACATCAGGGTGCGCGGGCCGTTCAACGCGCCGCGCACCCCGCAGGGGCACCCGGTGCTCGTGCAGGCGGGCGCCTCGAACGAGGGCCGCGCCTTCGCCGGGCGCTATGCCGAGGCCATCTTCACCGCGCACCAGCAGCTGAGCGACGGGCAGACCTTCTACCGCGACATCAAGCGGCAGGCGGCCGAGTTCGGGCGCAACCCCGAGCACGTCAAGATCCTGCCCGGGCTGAGCCCCTTCATCGCCGACACCGAGGCGGCCGCCAAGCAGCTGGAGCGCGAGTTCAACGAGCTCACCGTGGCCGAGTACGGGCTGCACCAGCTGGAGAACCTGGTCGGCACCAGCCTGCGGCACCTGCCGCTGGACGAGCCGGTGCCGCTCGCGCTCTTCGAGCAGGCGGGCGACGTCACCGACAACAGCCGCAGCAGGCTGCAGGTGATCGCCGGCATCGTGCAGCGCGAGCGCCCCACCGTGCGCGGGCTGCTGCACCGGCTGGCCGGCGCCCGCGGGCACCGGGTCTTCGCCGGAACGCCGGAGCAGGTGGCCGACACCATCGAGGAGTGGTTCACCCAGGGCGCGGCCGACGGCTTCAACGTCATGCCGCCGTACTACCCGGGCGGGCTGGAGGTCTTCGCCGAGCAGGTGGTGCCGATCCTGCAGCGGCGCGGGCTCTTCCGCACCGAGTACAGCGGAACCACGCTGCGCGACCACTTCGGGCTGCCGCGCCCGGAGAGCCAGTTCGCCCGCCGCGCGGCGCTGGCCGGGTGACCGCCGAGGCGGCACCCGACACCGGCTGTCCGAAGCCGGGCCCGCCTGTGCGGGCCCGGCTGGCGCCGCTCGTCCTTCCGGTCTTCCTGCCGTCGGCCGTCTACGGCCTCGGCAACGGCGCGGCCGCGCCCATGTTCCCGCTGCGCGCGCTGGAGCTGGGCGCATCGCCCGGGCTCGCGGGGCTGGTCGTCGCGCTCTCCGGCTTCGGCATGATCCTGATGGACCTGCCCGCCGGATCGATCGTGGCCCGGCTCGGCGAGCGCGTCGCCATCGCGCTCGGCTCCGCGGCCGGCGCGCTCGGCATGCTCGCGGCCATCTTCGCGCCGAATATCGCGGTCTTCGGCGCCGGCATGCTGCTCGCCGGCGCCGCCACCGCGGTGTGGGGGCTGGCGCGGCAGTCGTACGTGGTGGCGGTGGTGCCCGCGGCCGACCGGGGCCGGGTGCTCTCGGTCTTCGCCGGGAGCATGCGGCTCGGGTTCTTCGCCGGGCCGTTCCTCGGCGCGGCCATCGTGCACGGTGCCGGACCGGTCGGCGCGCTCTGGGTGCAGCTCGGCGCGGTGGTGCTGGCCGGGGGACTGGTCGCCGTCATGCCGGAACCCGAGGACGGCGCCGCCGCCAAGGGCGTGACCGGGCTCGGCACCGTGCTGCGTGAGCAGCGCGGGCTGCTCACCACGCTCGGCTCCGGTGCGCTGCTCATGGGCGCCGCGCGCGCCTCCCGCCAGGTGCTGCTCCCGCTCTGGGCCGCGCATATCGGCGCCGACGCCGCGGTGGTCGCGCTGCTCTTCGGCATCGCGGGCGCGGTCGACGTCCTCATGAGCTACCCGTCCGGGCTCTGGATGGACCGCTTCGGGCGCAGAGCCATCGGCGTGCCGTCCATGCTCTGCTTCGCCGTCGGCTACGCGGTGCTCCCGTTCGCGGGGTCGGTGCTGTGGCTGAGTGTCGTCGCCGTGCTGCTCGGCGTCGCCAACGGGCTCAGCAACGGGGTCATCATGACGGTCGGCGCGGATATCGCCCCGCCGGACCGGCGCGCGGAGTTCCTCGGGGCGTGGCGGTTGACGCACGATTTCGGCATGTTCGCCGGGCCGATCACCATCGGCGTGATCGGCGCCGTGTCGATGCTCGGGGGAGCGGCGGTGGTTCTGGCCGTTGCCGCCGGTGCGGGTGCTGCGGCCATGTACCGCTGGTTCCCGGGGCCGGGGGGCGTGCTGCGCGACAGGTGAGCCGGGCTCTGACCCGATACCGTTCGGAGTGTGCGGTGTCATTGCTCAGCTGAGCGAGGCTCACGTCTCACCTCGACGTGCTCGACCTCGAAGCGCCCTGCCCCGCCGGGCCCGGCCGGACACCGGATGCGGGCTCGGCGGTGACGGTCCCGTCCGCACCGGCGGGTTTCCCGTCGCGCTGGCGCGGCGGGCTGGTGCGCACGCCGGGGCTGATGGCGTTCACCGGCCGGATCGGGGACGCGGCCGCGCACGCGCACGCCGCGGTGCAAGTCCTGTTCGTGGCCGACGGCGCGCTCACCCTCACCGACACCGCAGGTAGCAGCGCGGCCGCGCAGGTGGCGATCATCCCGCCCGGCGTCGGCCACCGGGTGCAGGCCGAGCCCGGCACCACCGGGTTCGTTGCCTTCCTCGATCCCGACAGCGCCACCGCGCACGCGGCGGTGTCCCGGTTGGACGGTCTGCCCGCCGACCGGGCGGACAGCTGGGTGCGCGCCGCCCGCCCGCGCCCACCGGATGCGCTCGCCGCCCCGGCCCGGCCGCGGCGAGCGCATCCGGCGGTCACCGCCGCGCTGCGGGCCGCGACCGAGTGGCCGGACGGCCCGCCCGCACTCGGCGAACTCGCCGCGCGGGTGGGGATCTCGGGCAGCCGGCTTTCGCACGTGTTCACCGCCCACGTCGGGCTGCCGTATGCGGCGTGGCGGCGCTGGACCCGCCTGCATCGGGCCTTCACCGTCGTGCGCGACGGCGGGTCGCTGACCGAGGCCGCCCACACCGCAGGCTTCGCCGACAGCGCCCACCTGACCCGTACCTGCCGCGAGCTGATCGGCCTCACCCCCACCGAAGCGCTCATCGCCACCGGCTGGCGACCCCCGCCCGCGAGCGAAGTCGGCTGATTTCTTCAAGCTCAGCAACGTATCCGGGCGCGAGGCTCGATCCATGTCCACGCTCATCCGCTACGGCTACGCGCCCTTCCTGTTGTTCGGCATCAACGGTGCCGGTATCGCCCTTGCCGCCACCGGCGCCCCCAAAGCCTGGCTGCTCGCCCTGCTCGCCCTCGCCGTCGCGGTGTCGTTCGCCGCCGAACGCGTGCTGCCGTACCAGGAATCCTGGAACACCTCGCACGGCGACCTCGGCCGCGACACCGCCCACGCCCTGGTCAACGAAACCCTGATTCTCGCGAGCGTCGCTGTCATCCCCGCCCTCGCCGCCGTCATCCCCGGCGCCGGAATCTGGCCCAACACCTGGCCGTTCGTGACCCAGGTACTGATCGCGATCCTGGTCGCCGACCTCGGCATCACCCTGGCCCACTACGCCAGCCACAAGATCGGCGTCCTGTGGCGCTTCCACGCCGTGCACCACAGCGTCACCCGCTTCTACGGTCTCAACGGCCTGATGAAACACCCCCTGCACCAGACCGTCGAAATGACCGCCGGTGTCAGCCCGTTACTGCTCGCCGGTATGCCCGTCCCGGTCGCCGCCGCTCTCTCCCTCGCCGTGGCAGTGCAACTGCTGCTGCAACACTCCAACGCCGACTACCGCGTCGGGCCGCTCCGATATGTGCTGGCGCTCAACGAGGGCCACCGCTTCCACCACCTGAAGTGGGCAGGCATCGGCGACGTGAACTTCGGGCTCTTCACCCTCCTCTGGGACCACCTGCTCCGCACCCACAGCTACGACCCGGCCCGCCGCTTCACCAGCGCCGACCTCGGCATGGCCGCGAAACCCGACTACCCCACCGGCTACCTGGCCCAGCTCGCCGAACCCTTCACCCGGTCGACCCGGTCTGATTGACTGTGCCTGTGCCCACCATCAGCACCCGCCGCATTCGCACCCTCGATGGTCTCCATCTCGCCGCTACCTCCGTCATTCCGGAAGGCCCCGCGACCCGCGCCATCGTCCTGGTCCACGGCGGTGGTGTCACCAGGGAGGAGGGAGGTTTCTTCGCCCGGTTGGCGGATGGTCTCGCTGACGCCGGTGTGGCATCGCTCCGATTCGATCTCCGCGGTCACGGCGAGAGCGACGGTCGGCAGGAAGAGCTGACCCTCTCCACGATTCTCAACGACATTCGCGTTGCCATCGCCGAACTGCGCGCGCTGACCGGTGCGCCGGAGATCAGCCTGCTCGGTGCCAGCTTCGGCGGTGGTATCTGTGCCTATTACGCGGCGAAAGGGCAGGACGAGCTGGCACGGCTGGTGCTGCTCAATCCGCAGTTCGACTACAAGAAGCGCACCATCGATACCCGCGACTACTGGAATGACGATGTCATCGGTGACGAGCGGGCGAAGGAACTCGACGAGACGGGCGCGATTCAGTTCACGCCGACTCTGAAACATGGTCGACCGCTGCTGAACGAGGTGTTCTGGCTGAAGCCGAACGAAGTCCTCGGCGAGATCCGTACTCCGACCCTGATCGTCCACGGCAATGCCGACACGCTGGTTCCGATCGACGGTTCCCGCGCGGCCGTCGCCGAGTTCACCGTGCCAGTCGAGCTGGTGGAGATCGAAGGATCGCAGCACGGGTTCGCCGTCCACGATGATCCGCAGTACCTGCACCCGAAAAGCCAGGCGTATCAGGCCGAGGTCATCGGGATCGTTGCCAACTGGCTAGTGACCGGCTCGGCGTCAGGGCTGTAGTACGTCGCTGAGCTGGCGCACCATCGACCGGTGCCGCCAGCAGTCGAGCGCTCGGACAACTTCGACCACGACGTTTATCGTTCGCTCCGAACGAGTTTCACGGGCAACACCGACGGATCGCACCGCGACCCGTGCCGCTTCGTCCGGCTCGCCGCTCAGTGCCAGGGCTTTGGCCTGACGCGCACCGAAGAATCCGGTATCGCGACGAGACAACGATCCGCTCGTCAGCACCTGACCGAACAGCTGCGCGGCGATCTGTGGTCTTCCCGCTTCCGTGTGGCAGACAGCGGCCCGAAGACGGAACGTATCCTGGTCGAAGTAGCTGATCAGCGGTTCACCGGTGGTTACCGCAGCTGTGCTGAGCATCTGTTCGGCGACATCCAGTTTGTGCTTCACCGCGGTGAACGGCTCACCGAGCATCGCCCTACCGAGCGCTTCCTGTTGCACCACTTCGGCTTTGATCCGAGCCGGAAGTTGCCACGGCCCCTCGTCGGCAGCCCGAGCCAGTGCCCGAAGTGTTCCGATATCGCCGGTCTCGTATGCCATTTGCGACTTCTTGAGGAGTACGTAGCCCTGCATGGGCAGACTGCCCGCGGCTTGCGCCCACTCCATCGACCGGTCGTAGAGGAAGGTGGCGGTGACCGGATCGTGCAGATCGCGATAAAGCGAACCGGCGAATTCGGCACCGTCTGCGCCGAGCGCGAGCAGTTGCTGCCGGATCGTCGGTCGAACATCCCGGACATGCTGGCGAATCGCCCCGATCAGCGCCAGAGTGAGCGGCAGCGCTTCCGAGGGACCGAGAGACCCGTCGGCTGCTTTGCAGCGGGCGAGCTGCTGGCGAAAGAACTCCACGACGTTGCCATCGAAGTAGCGGTGAGCGTCCGCCAATGCCTGGCCGACCTGCTGGAGGTCGTCGGGGCAGCGGCTGGATGGCAGAGGTCCGGCACCATCCGCGATCAGCCAGCGCGCCAATGCGACCGCATCGTGAAGTCCGCCCGGTACGACGCCTTCGTTCTGGATCCCCGGCAGTTCGAACCAGAGCAGTTCTCTCGGAACGTCGAGGATCTCCGCCCACCGGATCAACTTGGATATCTGGTCGGGGGCTGCACCCTTCTCGATGCGACTGAGCTGCGCCTGGGTGAGACCGAGCCAGTTCGCCATCAACTGCTGGGGTAGCTGATGCCCATGGAATGGATGGGTGCGGTAGGCGTGGAATACGCGACCCATATGCCGGGTGGCGCACGCATCCCGCACTCGATCGGTCCGCCAGAACGCCGGCGGTACCTTCGGCGGATGATGGCGTTCGTCGCGGGCATTGCCGTCACAGGGGCTGCACAACGATCCAGCGTTGTAGCTGTTCAGCCGAGCGCCGCAGCGGGCGCAGTAGCGATGCGGCTTAGGCGCCCGTGCCATGGCTGTCCCCCCTGATGGTCCCTCCCGTCGCTCGGGTCAAGCGTAATCGTCTGGCCGATACCGGAATATACGCCGGACGCATAGCGGTCCACGACGATTGGGCATAGCCCCTGAACAGGGCAAACGCGAAAGTGGTCGTTGGTATCCGGTACCGGGGTGACGCCGCGAACCTCTCAGCGGTGCATCGGTTGACCCAACGGCGGGCGTACCGGTGGCTTCGAACGGAGCCCCCGGTGCCGGGTACTTCCGTCTCGGCCCGGTCGGCAGAGTCCGCTTGAAGCAGGAAGATCCGTCATGCATTCGCCCTTTGAGGCAACACCATGAGCGCGAATCGGCGGATCCGCCGTATCCACATAGAGTCCGGTCCCTTGCGACTGGACTACCAAGCCACCGCGGAGCAAGCCCAGGACGTCGCCGACCAACTGGCGCAGAGCTGTCCCGAATTCGCCGTCAGTGTGGACGACGAAGTCTGTGATGACCTCCCGCCGCTTCCTTGCGCCGGTCTATGGGACTGATCGAACACCTCTCACTCGCCCTCGGCGACGTACTCCGGATCATGAGCGCGATCGAGACTGTTCCGTACCCCGCCCACGAACAATTGCAACCCGAAGTCGAACCGCGCGGTCGGATCGGCATCCGCTTCGACGAGCGGCGAATCCGGCTCCGCCAGTGCCCCCACCGAATCCATCTGCATCCGCGACTGCTCATCGACCGTCTGCCCGAGCACGTAGTAGAGCAGCGCGAAGGCAGCGAGATCGGCGTCGCGCCGCGGCATTCCGGCGGAAAGCGCGGCGTCCGCGAAACGTTCCCGCCCGCGGCTGGTGGTGAGCCGGGAGGCGTAGGTGGCGGAGACCAGCTCGGCGCCGTCGCGGTAGGCGAGCAGGCAGTCGCGCAGCCGGTGCGCCAGCTCGACCAGCTGCCCGGCCCAGTCCGAGGCGGCCACCGGCTGCTCCATGGGGGCGAGGATGCGGTCGGCGACGGCGCCGAGCAGCGCCTGCTTGTTCGGGAAGTGCCAGTAGAGCGCCCCGGGCTGCACGTTCAGCGAACTCGCCAACCTGCGCATGGTCAGATCGGCCAGGCCGTACTCGTCGAGGATGGCGATCGCACCGTCCACCACATCTCCCCTGCGCAACTGCACCCGCCGACCTCCCGTCTCGCCCCGGCCCCGACCGTACTCTATCCTGAACGCCGTTCAAGTAGTCCTGAACGGCGTTCAAGTCGGTGGGCTACCTCGGCGAAGAAGGGATTCACATGACCCAGGCACCCGTGCTCACCGACATTCTGGCGCGCGCCCGCGAGCAGGTGCTCGAGCGCGGCACCGGGCTGGACCGGGAGCAGACGCTGGAGGTGCTCGAGCTCGGCGACGACCGGCTGGAGGAGCTGCTCGCGCTGGCGCACGAGGTGCGGCTGCGCTGGTGCGGCCCGGAGGTCGAGGTCGAGGGCATCATCAGCCTGAAGACCGGCGGCTGCCCGGAGGACTGCCACTTCTGCTCGCAGTCCGGGCTCTTCCAGTCACCGGTGCGCGCGGCCTGGCTGGACATCCCGAGCCTGGTCGAGGCGGCCAGGCAGACCGCGAAGACCGGTGCCACCGAGTTCTGCATCGTGGCGGCGGTGCGCGGCCCGGACGCGCGGCTGATGGCGCAGGTGGCGGCCGGTGTGGAGGCGATCCGCAACGAGGTCGACATCCAGGTGGCCTGCTCGCTCGGCATGCTCACCCAGGAGCAGGTGGACCAGCTCGCCGCGATGGGCGTGCACCGCTACAACCACAACCTGGAGACCGCGCGCTCGCACTTCCCGAACGTCGTCACCACGCACAGCTGGGAGGAGCGCTTCGATACCCTGCGCATGGTGCGCGCGGCGGGCATGGAGGTGTGCTGCGGCGGCATCCTCGGCATGGGCGAGACCCTGGCGCAGCGCGCCGAATTCGCCGCCGACCTGGCCGCGCTCGACCCCGACGAGGTGCCGCTGAACTTCCTCAACCCGCGTCCGGGCACCCCCTTCGGCGACCTCGAGGTGCTGCCCGCGGCCGACGCGCTGCGCGCGGTTGCCGCCTTCCGGCTGGCGCTGCCGCGCACCATGCTGCGCTTCGCAGGCGGCCGGGAGATCACGCTCGGCGACCTCGGGGCGAAGCAGGGCATCCTCGGCGGCATCAACGCGGTGATCGTCGGCAACTACCTGACCACCCTCGGCCGCCCGGCCGAGCGCGATCTGGATCTGCTCGGCGAGCTGAAGATGCCGATCAAGGCACTGAACGAAACGCTCTGACCGGTGCGGTGAGCGAAAGACCACTGGGTACTGTCATGGCCATGGAGGAGCGCTACAACCCGTTCACCGGCGCACCGATCGTGCCCGGCGCCGAGGATGCGTCGCCTGCGGCGGCCGCGCTCGGGCTGGAGCCGCCGCGGTACTGCGAGCGGTGCGGCCGCCGGATGGTGGTGCAGGTGAGCCCGGACGGCTGGTGGGCGCGCTGCTCCCGGCACGGGATGCTGGATTCCGCCGCGCTGGAACGCCGCTAGTGGCCGGCCGGATGCGCCGCGAGCTGCGGGGTGCGCTCGCGATCGGGGTCGGGGTGCTGGTGGCCGGTGCGCTGCTCGGCGTCGCCTGGGGCTTCCTCGCCCCCGCCGAGCGCCTCGTCGTGGTCACCGACGGCCGCGGCGCGCCGCTCACCGGCGAGAGCCTGCACCGCTTCGACGCGCTGGCGATCTTCGTCTGCCTCGGCGCCGGGCTCGGGCTGGTCTCGGCCGCCGCGGCCTGGCGGGCGCGCTCGGTGCGCGGGCCGCTGGTGCTGCTCGCCCTGCTGCTCGGCTCGGCCGCGGGTGCCTACGCCATGGCCGATATCGGCGAGCTGGTGGCCGAGGTGCGCAATCCGCGCCCGGACGATCCCATCGTCGGGCAGATCGTCACGCTGCCCGCCGAGGTGGAGGCGTGGCAGGCGCTGCTGATCCAGCCGCTGCTGGCCGGGCTTGTCGTCCTCTTCCTCGCCGCGCTGAGCACCGCCGAGGATCTCGGCACCGGGTTCACCGGGCCGTTCGGGGAGAGCAAGCCGGTGGGTGCGGTGGAGGCCGACCCGGACCATCCGGCCGCCGAGGCGTACCCGGCATACCCGCTCGGCTCGGAGCCGTGCCCGGCAAGCCCGGAGCTGCCTGATTCCGGCTGGTCCCGCCAAGGTTCGTCGGAGCGCTGACCGATCGGAACAGGCCCGGCGGAGCGCTGAGCAGGCCTGGCGGAGCGCTGACCGATCGGAATGGGCCCGGTGCGCGCTGATCGGCCGGCACGGCCCGGCGGAGCGGGAAACGCGACACTGCGACGCGGCGTCGGAGAATCCGTTCGTGCGCACGTCATTCGCCGTTTCCGCCCGATTCGCGGCCAGGACATCCGCGTGTCCGCCCGGATGTCCGGTGCGAAACCCGCTGCGCCTGCTCGATCCTGGGGAGATGACGGAGACCGAGCTCGACCTCTTGCCGGTGCCCGACGAGCTACGCCGCGCGCTGGCGGGCGACTACGCCGACCGCGCGCGGGTGGTCGCGGGCCAGCGGGTGCGGGTGGACCTGGACTGGTGGAACACCTCCCTGGTGAAGCTCGGCGCACCCGGCGGCTGCCTGTGGGTGGACGGCACCGACACCGGCCAGGTCGACGTGACCCGCTCGCACGTCTTCGCCGCCGCCGACCAGGGCGTCTGGCCGCTGCTGTGGCTCTCCATGGCCTGGGGCACCGGCTCCCGGCGCAGGCTGGTGCACAAGCGGATGCGCGCGGCCGCCGCCGACCCGGAGCGCTACGCCGCCGCGCTCACCGCCGCCGCGCAGGCCGCCGCGGATTCCCCCGAGCACGCCTACGCCCTGCTCTACCCCGGCGACCGCAGCCTGGTCCCGACTCTCGGCCCCTCCTTCTTCACCAAGTTCCTCTACTTCGCGGGCGCAGGGAACCCGGTGCACCGCAGCCGGATCCTGGACAGCCGGGTGGCCCGCAGCCTGCATCGCGCCGGCTGGCGCTCGCTGAAGACCGGCGGCGCCTGGCCCGCCCGCACCTACGGCCGCTACACCGGCCTGCTCGACGCCTGGACCGCCACGCTGAGCGCCGAACTCGGCCACCAGGTCGCGGCCGACACGGTCGAGCGCTGGCTCTTCGACCAGGGCGCGGGCGCGCAGCTCCGGCCGGTCAGCTCCGTGGCCTGAGCGCCGCGAACTCGTCGGTGACCCGCAGCTCGGAGTCGGTGAAGCGGTAGAGCGCCGCCGGGCGCCCGCCGCTGCGGCCGGGTGCGGCGGTGGCGCCGGTCGGCGTGATCACCGTGCGGCGGCTCAGCACCCGCTGCAGGTTCGTGGTGTCCACGTCGTAGCCGAGTGCGGCGCAGTAGATCTCGCGCAGGGTGGACATGGCGAAGCGCTCGGGGGCGAGGCCGAAGGCGATATTGGTGTAGGAGAGTTTGGCGGCCAGCCGGTTCCGCGCGTGCTCCAGCACCGTGCCGTGGTCGAACGAGGTCGCCGGGAGTGCGGAGAGCGGGTGCCAGGCGGTGTCGTCCGGGAGCCGCGGGTCGGCGGTCATCGGGACGAGGCCGAGGTAGGCCGAGGCGATCCGGCGCGGGCCCGGCACCCGGTCCGGCGCGCTGAAGACCGAGAGCTGCTCCAGGTGGCTGAGCTCGCGCACGTCCACCTTCTCGGCCAGCTGCCTGGCGGCCGAGGCGTCCAGATCCTCGTCGGCACGCAGTTTTCCGCCGGGCAGCGACCAGGTGCCCTGCTGCGGGTCGAGCGCGCGCTCCCAGAGCAGGACGGCCAGCTCGCGGCGTCGACCTGCGGAAACGTCGCGAACCTGGAACACCGCGGTGAGCGATTCGTGGATGGTGCTACTATGGGTCACGTTTTCGATTGTAAGTCGAAAACCTGGTTCGGTGCGAATCCGGCGACGAGGGCCGGCGCACGAGGAAGGAGCCGTCATGGCGATGCCAGCACTGATGGAACAGGTCGTGGACGGGCCCGAGGGGTACGAGGGCGTGCAGGCGGGGCCGGAGTGGGCCGCCGAGGTGCGGCGGCTGGCGAAGGCGCGCAACGCCACCATCCTGGCGCACAACTACCAGCTGCCGGAGATCCAGGACATCGCCGATCACGTCGGCGATTCGCTCGCGCTCTCCCGGCTGGCGGCCGAGGTGCCGGAGGAGACCATCATCTTCTGCGGCGTGCACTTCATGGCCGAGACCGCCAAGATCCTCAGCCCGGAGAAGACCGTGCTGATCCCGGACCAGCGCGCGGGCTGTTCGCTGGCCGACTCGATCAAGGGCGACGAGCTGCGCGCGTGGCGCGCCGAGTTCCCGGACGCCGTTGTCGTCTCCTACGTGAACACCACCGCCGAGGTGAAGGCGCTCACCGATATCTGCTGCACCTCGTCCAACGCGGTCGACGTGGTCGCCTCCATCGACCCGGAGCGCGAGGTGCTCTTCCTGCCCGACCAGTTCCTCGGCGCGCACGTCAAGCGGGTCACCGGCCGGGCGAACATGCACATCTGGGCCGGCGAGTGCCACGTGCACGCCGGCATCAACGGCGACGAGCTCGCCGAGCAGGCGCGCACGCACCCGGACGCCGAGCTGTTCGTGCACCCGGAGTGCGGCTGCGCGACGTCGGCGCTGTACCTCGCGGGCGAGGGATCGTTCCCGGCCGACCGGGTGCACATCCTCTCCACCGGCGGGATGATCGAGCAGGCGAAGGCGGCGAAGTCGTCGCAGGTGCTGGTCGCGACCGAGATCGGCATGCTGCACCAGCTGCGCAAGGCCGCGCCCGGCATCGATTTCCAGGCCGTGAACGACCGCGCCTCCTGCCGCTACATGAAGATGATCACCCCGGCCGCGCTGCTGCGCTGCCTGGTCGAGGGCGCCGACGAGGTGCACGTCGACGCCGAGGTGGCCGCGCTCGGCCGCGGCTCCGTGCAGCGCATGATCGCGATCGGCAACCCCGGCGGCGGGGAGTGACCGGGTTCGTCCCGCGCACGGTTCCGGTCGCCGTCGACTGGGAGGCCGCCGCCGATCTGGTGGTGATCGGCGGCGGCGTCGCCGGGCTCACCGCGGCCCGCACCGCCTCGCTGCGCGGGCTGCGGGTGCTGACGCTGAGCAAGGGCGGCCCCGCCGACACCGCCACCCAGTACGCGCAGGGCGGCATCGCGGTCGTCGCGCCGGAGGGCGACTCGGTCGACTCGCACGTGCGGGACACCGTCGCGGCGGGCGCCGGGCTCTGCGACGCCGCCGCGGTGCGCTCGATCGTGGCCGGTGGGCAGGCCGCCGTCGCGGCGCTCACCGATCTCGGCGCCGTCTTCGACCTGGGCCGGGACGGCCGGGTGGCGCGGACCAGGGAGGGCGGGCACAGCATCCGCCGGATCATCCACGCCGGCGGCGACGCCACCGGCGCCGAGGTGCAGCGGGCGCTGAGCGCCGCCGGGCTGCCGGTGCTCTTCGGCGCGGCGGCGGGTGAAGTCCTGCTCGGCGCCGACGGGGTGCGCGGCGTGCTGGTGATCTCCGAGCGCGGCACCGGCGTCGTGCACGCGCCCGCGGTGCTGCTCGCCACCGGCGGGCTCGGACAGCTGTACGCGCTGAGCACCAACCCGGACGGCGCCACCGCCGACGGGGTCGCGCTGGCGCTGCGGGCCGGGGCGGCCGTTGCCGACCTGGAGTTCGTGCAGTTCCACCCGACCGTGCTCTACACCCCCGGCGGGCTCGGGCGCAGGCCGCTGATCAGCGAGGCGGTCCGGGGCGAGGGCGGCGTGCTCGTCGACCTCGCGGGGCGCTCGGTGACCGCGGGGGTGCACCCGCGCGGGGATCTGGCGCCGCGCGACGTGGTCTCGCTGGCCATCGCCGCGCGGATGCGCGAGACCGGTGCCGACCACGTCCTGCTCGACGCCACCGGCATCGCCGGGTTCGCCGCGCGGTTCCCGACCATCACCGACTCCTGCCTGGCCGCCGGGATCGACCCGCGCACCGACCCGATCCCGGTCGCGCCCGCCGCGCACTACCAGTGCGGCGGGGTCGTCACCGACACCGAGGGCCGGACCGGGGTGCCCGGGCTGTACGCGGCGGGCGAGGTGGCGCGCACCGGGCTGCACGGCGCCAACCGGCTGGCCTCGAACAGCCTGCTCGAGGGGCTGGTCGTCGGCGAGCGGGCCGGTGCGGCGGCGGTCGAGCGGCGCGGTGCCGCAGGTGAGGTGACCGAGGTCAGGCAGGTGGCGGCCGAGGTCGCGCCGCGGGCCGCGGTGCAGCGGCTCGCCACCGCGCACGCGTCGGTCGTCCGCGACGCGGACGGTCTGGACCGGGCGCAGCGGCGGCTGGCCGAGCTGAGGCGTCCGGTGTCTCCCGACCGGCGTGCGCCGGAAAGCCCCGGCACCGGCCGATTCGCCGTATCCGATCGACCCGGGCACCGGGGGAGCGGTCCCGCGGACGCCGCCGCCGGTCTCGGCACCGCGCCCGGCGGCACCGTCGCGCAGCAGGGCCCCGCCGTCGCGGCCAGGCGGATCACGGCCGTCGAGGACGCCGCGCTCACGCTCACCGCACGGGCGCTGCTCGCTGCCGCCGCGCTGCGCACCGAGAGCCGCGGCTGCCACACCCGCTCCGACCACCCGGGTGCCGTCGCGGCGCAGGCGCACAGCACCCGCTTCGTGCTCGGCCCGGACGGCACGCCGGTCCCGGCGGGCGCCGCCGACCCGGCCGTCCCGACCGCATCCTGATCATCGCGGCCGCCCCCGGATGCCGCCTCGACCGAGCCCACCTCCACGCCACCCACCCCGACCCCGAGGAAGACCGATGACCCTCGCCCCAACCCTCGACCGCGACGAGCTGGTCACCCTCGTCCGCACCGCCCTGTACGAGGACCTGCGCTACGGCCCCGACGTCACCACCACCGCCACCGTCCCCGCCGACGCCACCGTCAAGGCCCGCGTGGTCTCCCGGCAGCCGGGCACCGTGGCCGGGCTCGACGTCGGCCTCCTGGTCCTGGACGAGGTGCTCGGCGCGGGCGGCTACGAGGTGACCGCGCGGCTCGCCGACGGCGCCCGCGTCGCCCCCGGCGACGCCGCGCTGGAGCTCGTCGCCCCCACCCGCGCCCTGCTCACCGCCGAGCGCACCCTGCTCAACCTGCTCTGCCACCTCTCCGGCATCGCCACCGCCACCGCCGCCTGGGTGGACGCCGTCGACGGCACCGGCTGCGCGATCAGGGACAGCCGCAAGACCCTGCCCGGGCTGCGCGCGCTGCAGAAGTACGCGGTGCGGGTCGGCGGCGGCGTGAACCACCGGATGGGGCTCGGCGACGCCGCGCTGATCAAGGACAACCACGTCGCCGCCGCGGGCTCGGTCGTCGCCGCGCTGCGCGCGGTCCGCGCCGCCGCCCCCGGCCTGCCCTGCGAGGTCGAGGTGGACAGCCTGGAGCAGCTGGACGCGGTGCTCGCCGAGAACCCCGAGCTGGTCCTGCTGGACAACTTTCCGCTCTGGCAGACCCAGGCCGCGGTGCAGCGCCGCAATGCCGTCGCCCCCGGCACCGAGCTGGAGTCCTCCGGCGGCCTCACCCTCGACGTCGCCGCCGACTACGCCCGCACCGGCGTCGACTACCTCGCCGTCGGCGCGCTCACCCACTCGGTGACCGTGCTCGACCTGGGGCTCGACGTCTAGCTCGACAGCTCCTTCTCCAGCGGGGTGCGGAACCGCGGGATCGCCCGCACCCCGCCGTAGAAGGCGCGCATGCGCTCCGCCTCGGCGGTGATCGCCGCCTCGGCCTCGGCGCCGACCTCCTCCAGCAGCCGCCAGGCGAGCTCGCCGTCCCGGCGCTGGGCCCAGCCGCCGACGATCCGGCCGTTCCACCAGACGGTGGGGCCGATATTGCCGAAGCGGTCGAAGAGCGCGGGGCCGTGCGGGCCCAGGTACCAGTCGCGCGATTTCCAGCCCATCGGGGTCGGGTCGAGGTGCGGGAGCAGGGCCGCCCACGGCTCCGGCTCCGCGACCGGCTCGAGGTCGTCGGCGAGGAGCAGCCCCGGCACGCCGTCCAGGTCGACCTCGACAGTCGCCACCTCGGTCAGCGCCGCGGTGACGTCGCGCTGGGACCAGCCGGTCCACCACACCAGGTCGGAGAAGGGGGCGGGGCCGAAGGCGCGCAGCCACGCTTGGAGCAGGGTCGCGCGCGCCTCCACCAGGGGGATCGCGGGAACGCCTGCCGGAAGCCAGGATTCGATGGGTTCCCAGCGGTACTGGCTGCCCGCCCAGGTGCCGCCGGGGCGGCCGCGCACGATCCGGCCCTGCGCGCCGAGCAGTACCAGCACCCAGGTGGTGATCGGGCCCGGCTTGGAGTACGCCTTCTCCGGGGTCGGGTCGACCTTGGTCGCCAGCCGCGGCACCCGCTTGCCGAGCTGCGCGCCGGTCGCCGAACCGGCCTCGAGCAGGGCGCTGTGGGTCTCCTCGGCGACCTCGTCGAGCCACGTCGCGGTATCGCCGTCGCCGACCCCGGCCTTGCTCAGGAGGCGCGTGTAGTTGCGGTGCTGGGTGACGGCGAGCGCGTCGGCGCAGGCCGCCTGCAGCACCGGGACCAGCTCGGTCGGGACGACGAACATGGTGCGCCGCATGCCGAGCAGCCGCACCAGCTCGCGCCGGTCGTACAGCGCCGCCTCGAGGTGCCCCGGGGTGAGCTCGGGGCCGCGCGCGGCGGTGGAGAGGAAGACGGTCGCCGGGTCGGTGGCGTGCAGCGCCACCATCGAGCGCACCACCTGCACCACGTCCGCGGTGCGGGCCTCGTGCGCGAGCCGGTGCCGCACGGCGAGCCGCGCCCGCCGCTGAGCCGTATCCATCGCGTGCATGCGCGCAGCGTAGTGGGGAGGGGTGACACGGGGGCCGCCCCCGCACGCGGTAGACCGGCCGGCCGAGCGCGGCCCGCGGGCCGCGGCGGGAACACCCGCTCGGCTTCCACGGTTGTCGCGGACGAGGCGCGCATCCGCGCGCCGCACCCGTGGCGACGCCCCACCGGCGTCGGCGCGCCGCTCCCGAGGAGGCCCGATGACGGCGCAGACAACGTGGCGGGGCGAAGAGCTCGACCTGGACGCCTACCTCACCCGCATCGGCTACGACGGCGAACGCGCGCCGACGGAGGCCGCCCTGCACGCCCTGATCCGCGCGCACACCACCGCCATCCCGTTCGAGAACCTGGAGACCCTGCTCGGCCGCCCGGTCCCGCTCGACCTGGAATCGCTGCAGCGCAAGCTGATCGCGAGCCCGCGTGGCGGCTGGTGCTACGAGAACGCCGTGCTGTTCGCCGCGGTACTGGAGCGCTTCGGTTTCGACTTCACCGCGCTCAGCGGCCGGGTCACCATGGGCGCGGCGGGCCGGGTTGAGGTGCCGACCAGACCGGCAACGCACGCCCTGCTCGCCGTCCGGGTGCCGGAGTCGGAGCACCCGCTGATCGCCGACGTCGGCTTCGGCGCGGGCCCGCTCGCCGCCTACCCGCTGACCGAGCGCGGCGAATTCGCGCTCGGTGACTGGCGCTTCCGCCTGGAGCGGCTGCCCGGGCTCTGGGTGCTGCACCAGTTCGCCAGGGACGGCTGGGTCGACCGCTACACCTTCACCGAGGCGCCGCAGTACCCGATCGACTACGAGGTGGCGAACCACTTCGTCGCGACCTCGCCGCGCTCGCCCTTCACCCGCCGCATCTTCGCCCAGCGCTTCCACCCCGATGTACACAACATCCTGGACAAGAGAACGTGGACCGCTGAATACCCGGACGGTCGGGCGGAATCCCGCGAACTCGAGCCGGACGAGCTACCGAAGGTGCTGGCCGAGGTCTTCGAGATCGAGCTGAACGCCGCCGATTCGGCGCGGCTCGTCGCGACTGTCCGGGACTGAGCGGGCTTCGTCCCGCATACCGGGGCCATCCGGCGTTACTCTCCCCGCGTGCGCTCTCCTCTCCGCCGACCGCTGGTCGTGCTCGCCGTGCTCGGTCTCGGGCTGGCCGGCTGCTCCGGGCCGGCCCAGCCGGACACCGTGGCCGGTGAGTTCGCCGACGCGCTGCAGCGCGACGACGTCGCCGCCGCAGCCCGGCTGACCACCGACCAGAACGCCGCGATCCCGGTGCTCGAGGGGCTGTACCGGGCACTCGGCACCGAGAACGAGGTCACCGTGCGCTCCGCGGAGGGCAGCGACTTCACCCTCGACGTCACCTGGAAACTCGGCCCCGGCGGCCGGAACCTGTGGCAGTACACCACCTCCGGGCTCGCCACCGACTCCGACGACGGCTGGCGGGTGAAGTGGAGCCCGGCGACCGTCGCCCCCGGCCTCGACACCGGCCCGCTGGAGTACTCGACGGCCTACGGCGACCCGGCCCCGGTACTGGACGCCGCGGGCGGCGAGCTCATGACCGAGCAGATCGTCACCCTGGTGAACCTGGCCCCCGACGCCGACACCCCGGGCATCGCCGCGCTGCTCGGCCCGGCCGCCCCCGGCATCACCGCGCAGACCCTGGACACCGAGCTGGCCGCGGCGCAGGGCCGAGCCGTCACCGCGGTGTCGCTGCGCGCCGCCGACATCGCGCCGATCCAGGACCGGCTGAGCGCGCTGCGCGGCGTCACCCTCGCCCCGCAGACCCGGTTGCTCACCGTGGACCGGGCACTGTCCGGGCCACCCCTGAACGGGCTCGCCGAACTCTGGCAGCAGGAGGCCGACGACGCCGCGGGCTGGTGGATCCAGGCGGAGACCGCGCAGGGCCCGCGCCGGGTCGCAGGCCGCGAACCGCGCGCCGCCGCCGCGCTCGCGAGCACCCTGGAACCGGCGCTGCACCTGGCGGCGGAGGCCGCGCTCGCCCCGATCCGCACCCCGGCGGCGATCGTCGCGCTGCGGCCATCCACCGGCGCCGTCGTCGCGGTGGCGCAGAACGCGGCGGCCGACGCGCAGGGCGCGCTCGCACTCACCGGCCTCTACCCGCCCGGCTCCACCTTCAAGACGGTGACCGCCTCGGCCGCGCTGCAGGCCGGCGCCGCCACCCCCGACACCGTGCTGCCCTGCCCGGGCAGCGCGGACATCGAGGGCAGGCGGATCCCCAACGACGACAACTTCGACCTGGGCCGGGTGCCGCTGCACACCGCCTTCGCCCGCTCCTGCAACACCACCATGGCCGCGCTCGCCGTCGGGCTGCCCGCCACCGCGCTCGCCGACGCCGCCGCCCAGCTCGGGCTCGGCATCGACTACGTCACCCCGGGGCTGACCACCGTCACCGGCTCGGTGCCCGCCGCCGAGACCCCGGCGCAGCGGGTGGAGGCGTCGATCGGGCAGGGGCAGGTCACCGCATCGCCCTTCGGCATGGCGCTGGTCGCCGCCGCGCTCGCGCAGGGCTCGGTGCCGGCCCCCGCGCTCGTGCGGGGCCGCCCCGGCACCCCCGACCGCACCCCGCCCGCGCTGCCCGCGGGCATCGCCGACGACGTGCGATCGATGATGCGGGAGACCGTCACCGCGGGCACCGCGACCGCGCTGCGTGACATTCCCGGCCTACTCGGCAAGACCGGTACCGCCGAGTACGGCGACAACTCCGCGGCGCACGGCTGGTTCGTCGGCATCGAAGGGGATCTGGCGTTCGCCGTGTTCGTCGCGGACGCGGGCAGTTCGGAGCCCGCGGTGGCGGCGGCCGGACGCATGCTCCGGGCAGTGCGATAGCGAAAACGTATGAGAACGCGGTATCGTGACCGGCGCGAGATAAACCACCGCTGACGCCTACTCGGGATCACATGCCCGCTACACTTGGCGTCGAACGCGCGGATGTCGAGCCGCGCGCGGTCACGATTTCGAGAAGGTTCGGAGTAGAAGCCATCGATACCGGTCAGTTGATCGCGGAACACTACCGCCTGGTCGAGCGGATTGGTAGCGGCGGCACGGGCGTGGTCTGGCGTGCCCTCGACGAGCGGTTGCAGCGCTCGGTCGCGGTCAAGCAGATCCACATCAAGCCGAGCCTTCCGCAGGCCGACCGGGAAGTGGTCCGCCAGCGCGCATTCCGTGAGGCGCGCAACGCCGCCCGCTTCCAGCACCCGAACGCCATCGTGGTGTTCGACATCACCGAGCACAACGGTGACCCGTGCCTCGTCATGGAGTACCTGAAGTCGCGCAGCCTGGCCGCGGTCATCTCCGCCCAGGGCACGCTGCCGCTGACCCAGGTGGCCAGGATCGGCGAGCAGGTCGCCGCCGCGCTGATCGCGGCGCACCAGGCGGGCATCGTGCACCGCGACGTCAAGCCGGGCAACATCCTGCTCGACGACCACGGCACGGTGAAGATCACCGACTTCGGCATCTCCAGGGCCACCGGTGACGTCACGCTCACCGAGACCGGGCTGATCTGCGGCACCGCCGCCTACCTCGCCCCCGAGGTGGCCCGCGGCGCCGACCCCACGCCATCCGCCGACGTCTTCGCGCTCGGCGCAACGCTTTTCCACGCGCTGGAGGGCGAGCCGCCCTACGGTGCGAGCGCCAATCCGCTCGCCGTGCTCTACGCGGCGGCCAACGGCCAGGTCAGCGAGCCGCGGAATGCCGGGCCCGCCACCGATTTCCTGCTCCAGCTGCTCGATCCGGACCCGGAGCGGCGGCCGACCATGCGCACCTCCCGCGCCCGGCTGGCCGCGCTCGCCGAGGCCGGTGCCGAGCCGGTGCCCGCCGGGTTCGTGCCCGCCTCCGAGGCGTACGGCGGCCGTGAGCAGCCGCGCGGCGGCGCCGGGGTGCGCACCGCGACCCCGCCGCCGCAACGGCATTCGCGCCCGACCTCGCCGCGCAACGGCGGCCAGGGCGGCCCCGGCGGCCAGCGCAACGGCGCCGGGCCGCGCGGCCCCGGGCATCCGAAGACGGCGTCCCATCCGCGCACGGCCGCGCACCCGCAGCCCGCGCCGGATGCGGGCTCCGGCTCGGGCAAGCGCACCGCCGTGCTGATCGGCGCCGGGCTCGGCGCGATCGCCGCCGTCGCCGCGGTCCTCTTCACCACCATGGGCGGCGACGACTCGTCCGGGAACCAGGTGCAGGCGAGCACCCCGTCGATCAGCGCCACCGCGGGCCCGGCCACCAGCTCGGCCGCGCTGGCCGCCATCGGCCAGACGCCGAGCGCCGCCACCGTCGACCTCGGCTCGGCCGCCCAGCTGGTGGTCGACTTCTACAGCAGCCCCGCGAGCAACTGGTCGCTGCTCACCCCGGCCGCGCAGAAGGTCTACGGCTCCGAGTCGGAGTTCAGGCAGTACTGGCGCGCCCGCACCATCGACACCTTCTCCAATATCGACGCCCCGTCCCGGTCCAACAACGACGACGGCTCCATCGACATGCGCGTCGCCAGCCTCACCATCAGCGGGCAGACCGAGGCGGTCACGCTGCGGGTGATCGGCTCCGGCAGCGGCAAGCTGCTGATCGACAGCGACACCCGCTAGGTCCGCGCGCGCCGCCGGGTGACGGCGGCCACTCGGCGCGGCTGCCTCCGGCGGCCAGGGAAAAAGCGCGTGCGCGGGACGGATAGGCTGGTAGCCGGACGCACGCTGCCGATCCGCCCCCTCGAGACAGGACCGCACCCCGAGATGACCACACCCATCGAGCTCGCCCGCGTGGATCTGCGCGGTCGCACTCCCGCCGTGGCCGAGCTGCGCTCCGCGCTGCCGCGCGGGGGAGTCGACGTGGACTCGGTGCTGCCGCAGGTGCGGCCGGTGGTGGAGGCGGTGCGGGATCGCGGCGCCGCCGCCGCGCTGGAGTACGGCGAGCGGTTCGACGGGGTCGCCCCCGCCGCGGTCCGGGTGCCCGCGCAGGCGCTCGCCGAGGCGCTCGCGGGGCTCGACCCGTCGGTCCGGGCCGCGCTCGAGGTCGCGATCGAGCGGACGCGGAAGGTGCACGCGGATCAGCGGCGCACCGACACGGTCACCGAGGTGGTGCCGGGCGGGATCGTCACCGAGCGCTGGGTTCCGGTCGAGCGGGTCGGGCTGTACGTGCCGGGCGGCAACGCCGTCTACCCGTCCAGCGTGGTGATGAACGTGGTGCCCGCGCAGGCCGCCGGGGTGGAATCGCTGGTGGTGGCCTCGCCGCCGCAGAAACAGTTCGGCGGCTCGCCGCACCCGACGGTGCTGGCCGCGGCCGCGCTGCTCGGCGTCGACGAGGTGTGGGCGGTCGGCGGCGCGCAGGCCGTCGCGCTGCTCGCCTACGGCGGCACCGACACCGACGGGCAGCCGCTGGCCCCGGTCGACCTGATCACCGGGCCGGGCAACATCTACGTCACCGCCGCCAAGCGGCTCTGCCGCGGGCTGGTCGGGATCGACGCCGAGGCGGGCCCCACCGAGATCGCCATCCTCGCCGACGCCACCGCCGACCCGGTGCACGTGGCCGCCGACCTGATCAGCCAGGCCGAGCACGACGTGCTCGCCGCCAGCGTCCTGGTCACCGACAGCCCGGCGCTGGCCGACGCGGTGGACGCCGCGCTCACCGCGCAGCTGCCGGTGGTCGAGCACGCCGAGCGGGTGCGCACCGCGCTCACCGGCACCCAGTCCGGCACCGTGCTGGTCGACGACATCGCCCAGGGGCTGCGCGTGGTGAACGCCTACGCCGCCGAGCACCTGGAGATCCAGACCGCCGACGCCGCCGCCGTCGCCGCGCGGGTGCGCAGCGCGGGCGCGATCTTCGTCGGCGCGTACGCCCCGGTCAGCCTGGGCGACTACTGCGCGGGCTCGAACCACGTGCTGCCCACCGCGGGCTGCGCGCGGCACTCCTCCGGGCTCAGCGTGCAGACCTTCCTGCGCGGCATCCACGTGGTCGAGTACACCGAGGCCGCGCTGAAGGACGTCGCCGGGCACGTCGTCGCGCTGGCCGACGCCGAGCACCTGCCCGCGCACGGCCAGGCCGTGCGGGCCCGCTTCGAGGCGCTGTCGTGACTCGCACCCCGGACGACCAGCGCCTGCGCGCGGGCGCCGCCACCGCGGTCCCCGGCTCGGGCATCGGGCTGGACGACCTGCCGCTGCGCGAGAACCTGCGCGGCAAGCAGCCCTACGGCGCCCCGCAGCTCAGCGTGCCGGTGCAGCTCAACACCAACGAGAACCCGCACCCGCCGACCCGCGCGCTGGTCGACGACGTGGCCGAGGCGGTCCGCGCCGCCGCCGCCGAGCTGCACCGCTACCCGGACCGGGACGCGGTCGCGCTGCGCACCGACCTCGCCGCGTACCTGACGAAGCAGACCGGCATCGCGGTCGACACCGCCAATGTGTGGGCCGCCAACGGCTCCAACGAGATCCTGCAGCAGCTGCTCCAGGCGTTCGGCGGCCCCGGCCGCACCGCGCTCGGCTTCGTGCCCTCGTACTCGATGCACCCGATCATCTCCGAGGGCATCGACACCGAGTGGATCGAGGCGAAGCGGGCGGGCGACTTCTCGCTCGATGTCGACCACGCGCTCGCCGCCATCGCCGAGCGCCGCCCCGACGTCGTCTTCGTGACCAGCCCGAACAACCCCACCGGGCACAGCATCCCGGCCCCCGACCTGGAACGCATCCTGGACGCCGCGCCCGGCATCGTGGTCGTGGACGAGGCGTACGCCGAGTTCTCCGCGCAGCCCAGCGCCATCGGGCTGATCGACCGGTACCCGGCCAGGCTCGTGGTCAGCCGCACCATGAGCAAGGCCTTCGCCTTCGCGGGCGGCAGGCTCGGCTACCTGGTCGCCGCGCCCGCCGTCGTCGACGCGCTGCTGCTGGTCCGGCTGCCGTACCACCTGTCGGTGGTCACCCAGGCCGCCGCCCGCGCGGCGCTGCGGCACGCCGGAGAAACCCTCGGCAGCGTCGCCGAGCTCGCCGCGCAGCGCGACCGGGTGGCGGCCGAACTCGCCGCGCTCGGCTTCGACGTGGTGCCGAGCGACGCCAACTTCCTGCTCTTCGGCCGGTTCACCGACGCACCGGCCACCTGGCGGCGGTACCTGGACCGCGGCGTGCTGATCCGGGACGTCGGCATCCCCGGCCACCTGCGCGCCACCATCGGCCTCGCCGCCGAGAACGACGAATTCCTGCGAGCGAGCGCCGGACTCACCGGCGACCTCGCGCCGCGATGACACCGGAGGGAGCCCGATGAGCAGAACCGCGCGGGTGGAGCGCGTCACCAGGGAATCGAACATCCTGGTCGAGCTCGACCTCGACGGCACCGGCCGCACCGAGATCAGCACCGGCGTGCCGTTCTACGACCACATGCTGACCGCGCTCGGCGCGCACGCGGGCTTCGACCTGACCGTGCGGGCACAGGGCGACATCGACATCGAGGCGCACCACACCGTCGAGGACACCGCCATCGTGCTCGGCCAGGCGCTCGGGCAGGCGCTCGGCGACAAGGCCGGGATCCGCCGCTTCGGCGACGCCTGGATCCCCATGGACGAGACGCTCGCGCACGCCGCGGTCGACGTCTCCGGCCGCGCCTACTGCGTGCACACCGGCGAGCCCGAGCACCTGCTGCACGCGGTGATCCCCGGTTCCGGGCCCGGCGCGCCGTACTCGACCGTGCTCAACCGGCACGTCTTCGAATCGCTGGCCTCGCACGCGCGGATCGCGCTGCACGTCCGGGTGCTCTACGGCCGTGACCAGCACCACGTCACCGAGGCGGAGTTCAAGGCGGTGGCCCGCGCGCTGCGCGCCGCCGTCGAGCCGGACCCGCGGATCACCGGGGTCCCCTCCACCAAGGGCGTGCTGTGACATCCGTCGCGCTGCTGGACTACGGCTCCGGCAACCTGCACTCCGCCGAGCGGGCCCTGGTCCGCGCGGGCGCCGAGGTGACCGTCACCGCCGACCCGGACACGGTGCTCGCCGCCGACGGGCTCGTGGTTCCCGGCGTCGGCGCCTTCGCCGCCTGCATGGCCGGGCTGCGCGCGGTGCGCGGCGAGCGGCTGATCGGGCAGCGGCTGGCCGGCGGCCGCCCGGTGCTCGGCATCTGCGTCGGCATGCAGATCCTCTTCGACCGCGGCGTGGAGTTCGGTGTCGAGGCCAACGGCTGCGGCGAGTGGCCGGGCACCGTCGACCGGCTGGCGGCCCCCGTCCTCCCGCACATGGGCTGGAACACCGTCGACGCCCCCTCGGGCAGCGTCCTCTTCGACGGCCTCGACCCCGAGACCCGCTTCTACTTCGTGCACTCCTACGCCGCCCGCACCTGGGACCTTCCCCCCGCCGATCACCTCGCCGCGCCCAGGCTCACCTGGGCCGACCACGGCGGCCGCTTCCTCGCCGCCGTCGAGAACGGCCCGCTCTCCGCCACCCAGTTCCACCCGGAGAAGTCCGGCGACGCCGGCGCCGCCCTGCTCCGCAACTGGATCCGCGCCCTCTGAATCCCATGGCCAAACCCCCAGGCCGGGCCGCTCCGCACGCCCGACTAAGCTGCCTCGAGTGAGTCTCGTACTACTGCCCGCGGTCGATGTCGCCAATGGTGAGGCCGTGCGCCTCGTGCAGGGAGAGGCCGGTAGCGAAACCAGCTACGGCTCCCCGAGGGAGGCGGCGCTGGCATGGCAGGAGGCCGGGGCCGAGTGGGTGCACCTGGTCGACCTGGACGCCGCGTTCGGGCGCGGGTCGAATCGGGAGCTGCTGGCCGGGGTGGTCGGTGAGCTGGACGTCAAGGTGGAGCTCTCCGGTGGCATCCGGGACGACGATTCGCTGCGCGCGGCGCTCGCCACCGGCTGCGCGCGGGTGAACCTGGGCACCGCCGCGCTGGAGGATCCGGTGTGGTGCGCCAAGGCCATCGCCGAGTACGGGGATCGGGTCGCGGTCGGACTCGACGTGCGGATCGTGGACGGCGAGCACCGGCTGCGCGGCCGCGGCTGGGTGAGCGACGGCGGCGACCTCTGGGAGGTGCTGGAGCGGCTGGAGCGCGACGGCTGCACCCGCTACGTCGTCACCGACGTCACCAAGGACGGCACCCTGACCGGCCCCAACCTGGACCTGCTCCGCGATGTCGCCGGCGCGACCGACGCCCCGGTGATCGCCTCCGGCGGCGTCTCCACCCTGGACGACCTGGTCGCCATCGCCGAGCTGGTCGGCGACGGGGTCGAGGGCGCGATCGTCGGCAAGGCGTTGTACGCGGGCCGGTTCACGCTGCCCGAGGCGCTGGCGGCGGTGCGCTGAGCAGTGGTCTCGACCTCGAAGGCCGCGGCGCGCCCGGCGCTCCGCTCGGCACCTCCGCGCGAACTCGCCGACCCGCGCGAACTCGCGGCCCCGCGCGCGAGTGCGGACCCCCGTCGATGAGCCCGCGCGACCAGGCCACCGTGGCAGACGCCGATCTCGGCACGCTGCTCGACACTGCCGCCACCATCCTGGACGAGGTGGCGCCCCGGTTCGTCGAGGGGATCGGCGCGCCGAGCGCGGTCACCAAGGGCCGCAACGACTTCGCCACCGAACTCGACCTGGAGCTCGAGCGCACGGTGAGCGCCGCGCTGCGCGAGCGCACCGGCATCGAGGTGCACGGCGAGGAGTACGGCGGGCCGCAGCTCACCTCCGGCGCCGCCTGGGTGCTCGACCCGATCGACGGCACCTTCAACTACTCCGCCGGGCACCCGCTCTCCGGCATGCTGCTCGCCCTGGTCCGGGACGGCGAACCGGTGCTCGGGCTCACCTGGCTGCCGCTGCTGAACCGCCGCTACGCCGCCGCGGCGGGCGGCCCGCTGCTGGTCGACGGCGTCCCGCTGCCCCCGCTGGCGCAGGCCGCGCTCGGCGAATCCATGATCGGCTTCGGCGCGTTCAACGTGGACTCCCGCGGCCGCATCCCCGGGCAGTTCCGCTTCGACCTGCTCGGCCCGCTGAGCAGGCTCTCCTCCCGGGTCCGGATGCACGGCTCCACCGGGATCGACCTGGCCTTCACCGCGCACGGCGTCCTCGGCGGCGCGATCGTCTTCGGCCACCACCCGTGGGACAACGCGGCGGGCGTCGCGCTGGTCAGGGCCGCGGGCGGGGTGGTCACCGACATCGCGGGCGAGCCGTGGACCATCACCTCCGGCTCGGTGCTCGCCGCCGCGCCCGGCGTGCACGCCGAGCTGCTCGCGATGATCTGCACGGTCGCCGAGGACGTGTGAGAAGGGTGCCGACATGACGCTGGCCGTACGGGTGATCCCGTGCCTTGACGTGGACGCGGGCCGGGTGGTCAAGGGCGTGAACTTCCAGAACCTGCGGGACGCGGGCGACCCGGTCGCGCTGGCCGCGGCCTACGACGCGCAGGGCGCCGACGAGCTCACCTTCCTCGACGTCACCGCCTCCACCGGTGACCGCGGCACCATGATCGACGTGGTCACCAGGACCGCCGAGCAGATCTTCATCCCGCTCACCGTCGGCGGCGGCGTGCGCACCGTCGAGGACGTGGACCGGCTGCTGCGCGCGGGCGCGGACAAGGTCTCGGTGAACACCGCCGCCATCGCGCGCCCGGAGGTGCTGCGCGAGATGTCCGAGCGCTTCGGCTCGCAGTGCATCGTGCTCTCGGTGGATGCCCGCACGGTCCCGGACGGCCAGCCGGACACCCCGTCCGGCTGGGAGGTCACCACGCACGGCGGCAAGCGCGGCACCGGGATCGACGCGGTCGAGTGGGCCGAGCGCGGCGCCGAGCTCGGCGTCGGCGAGATCCTGCTCAACTCCATGGACGCGGACGGCACCAAGGCCGGGTTCGACCTGCTGATGATCCGCGCGGTGCGGGCCGCGGTGGCGGTGCCGGTGATCGCCAGCGGCGGCGCGGGCGCGGTCGGGCACTTCGCCCCCGCGGTGCGGGCAGGGGCGGACGCGGTGCTCGCGGCCAGCGTGTTCCACTTCGGCGAGCTGACCATCGGGAACGTCAAGGATTCGCTGCGGGACCAGAACATCGTGGTGCGCTGAATAAGAATCATCCCCGGCCGAAGCCGGGGAATTCGGTTGCGGCGGAACGCCGTTGCAGCGTGATGTGAGTATCGGAATCGCACTGTCCCCCGTCGTGCTCGGCGCCTCAGCCAATGCCGTCGACGCCGCCGTCTCGCTGGGCCGGGAGGCGGCGGCCGTCGGGCTCGCCTCGCTCTGGCTCGGCCAGACCTTCAGCCACGACGCGATCGCGGTCGCCGGGATCGTGGGCCGCGAGGTGCCCGGCCTCGAGGTCGGCACCTCGGTGGTGCCGATCATCGGCAGGCACCCGCTGCTGGTCGCGAGCCAGGCGCAGACCGCGCAGGCCGCGGCGCGCGGCCGCTTCACGCTCGGCATCGGGCTCGGCGCGGCCGCCATCTCGAGCCCGGCCTACGGCGCTCCGGACGAGCGCCCGATCACCCGGCTGCGCGAGTTCGTCACCGCGCTGCGCTCGGTGATCGGCACCGGGGTCGCCGAGCTGCACGGCGAGACCATCACCGCCGTCACCCCGATGCCGGGCGCGGTGGCCGGCGCGCGCACCGACACCGCGATCCTGGTGGCCGCGATGGGCCCGCAGGCGCTGCGGGTCACCGGCGAACTGGCCGACGGCACGCTGCCCTTCCTGATCGGGCCCGCCGCGCTGGCCGAGCACGTGATCGCGCCGCTGCACGCCGCCGCCGAGCGGGCGGGCAGGCCGCGGCCGCGGGTCGCGATCGCGGTGCCTGGGGTGGTCACCGCCGACCTCGAGGGGGCGCGGGCGGCGGCGGCCGCGCAGACCGCCTTCTACGACACCATCCCGTCCTACCGGCGCACCGTCGAGCTCTCCGGCGCGCGGACCGCCGCCGAGCTGGTGGTGTTCGGCGACGAGGAGACGGTGGCCGCCCGGATCGCGGAGTACTTCGACGCGGGCGCCACCGACGTGATCTTCACCCAGACCGACCTCACCACCCCGGCCGACCGGCGCCGCACCTGGCGGCTGCTCGGTGAGCTGAACCGGTCCCGTATAAAGACAGCATGAGCCTGGACCCGACGATCGCCGCCCGCCTCAAGCGCAACGAGGCGGGGCTGGTGTCCGCGGTGGCCCAGGAGAAGGCCACCGGGGCGGTGCTCATGGTCGCCTGGATGGACGACGAGGCGCTGGCCCGCACCCTGGCGACGCGCAAGGCCACCTACTACTCGCGCTCCAGGCAGTCGTACTGGGTGAAGGGCGAGACCTCGGGGCACACCCAGTACGTGCACGAGGTCCGGCTGGACTGCGACGGCGACACCGTGCTGCTCGTAGTCGACCAGGAGGGCGCCGCCTGCCACACCGGCACGCACACCTGCTTCGACGGCGACCGGCTGCTCGCCGAGCGCTGACTCAGTCCTGGTTCTCCGGGTCGAGCACGTCGGTGAGGTGCCGGGAGAGCGTGTCGACCACCCGGGCGAGCTCGCGGGTGGTCTCCGAGTCCAGCGCGTCGAAGACCAGCCTGCGCACCGCCTCCAGGTAGCCCGGCGCCACCTCGACCACCTTGACATACCCGGCATCGGTCAGGACGGCCTGCACGCCGCGCTTCCCCGAGGTCGCGGAGCGCTGCACCCAGCCGAGCCGCTCCAGTTTCGAGATCACGTGCGAGAGCCGGGATAACGACGCATTTGCCTTGTGCGCCAGCTCGCTCATCTGCAGCCGGTGCCCGGCCTCCTCGGAGAGCAGGGTCAGCACCCAGTACTCGAAATGCGTGATCCCGAATTCGCGCTGCAACCGGGTGTCGAGCGCACCGGGCAGCCGGGTGGTCACGGTGACCATCGCGCGCCAGGCACGCTCTTCGACCGGGTCGAGCCATTTCGTCACTGTCTGCCTACTTTCGGAGCCAAGTGACGCGTGGCGAAAATTCAGCCGGGCTGATTCGGCGCGGAATTCACTGCAACGTGTATTCACAGTCACTCGCGTGAGCGAGTTTGCCACGGTGATGCTCAAGCGTCATGAAGATGCTCGGTTCCGTGAAAACACTCACAAACCGCCGGAATCGGTCGCCGGCTTTCCCGCGGCCGGTTCGACCACCCGTCCGGCGCCCCTGCGGCGGCGGATGCCGCGCCGGGCCAGCAGCGCGGCGGCGGCGGCGAAGAGCACCGCGGCGAGGATCGCGCCGGTCAGGGCGGCGCCGCGGAAGGCGGGGGCGTCGACGTCGAGGATGCGCTCGCCCGCGTGCGCGGCATCGCTGGTGCCGAGCACGACGGTGAGCGTGAGCAGGTTCGGGATCGCGGCAAGCAGCGCGAGCAGCGCGGCCGCGCCCGCCAGGAAGCGCCCGCCCCTGCGCCGCCAGCCGAGCCCGGCGGCGAGCAGCAGGAAGAGCGTGAGCGCGGTGCCGACGCCGCCGTAGAGCAGGCCCCAGCCGATGCCCTTGGCAAAGCTGCCGTCCACCGCGGAGGCCAGGCGCTGGGCCCACCAGCGCGGCAGGAACGCGGCCAGGATCAGGTAGGCGACGACCAGCACCGCGAGCAGCGCCACCGCCGCGATCGCGCGGTTGCGCCAGACCACCGCGGCGGGCTTGCGCCGATCGACCGGGACCTCGCTCGCTGTCATGGATCCAGGGTAGGCCGGTGCAACCGCCGGGTGGGCCGCGTCGCACCCGGCGGGTCGGCCCGTTACCTACTTCGCGCGGTCGCGCAGGAACTGCAGCGCGTCGTCGGCGTGCACGTTCGCGCGCAGCTCGCTGGCGATCACGGTGAGCACGGTGCGGTCGGTGTCGATCACGAAGGTCTGCCGCTTCACCGGGGCCAGCTTCCCGAGCAGCCCGCGCTTGACGCCGAACTCCTTCGCCACCACACCGTCGGCGTCGGAGAGCAGCGGGTAGCCGAGGCTCTGCTTGCCCGCGAAGCCGGACTGCGTCGCCACCGAGTCGGTACTGATCCCGGCGCAGCTCGCGCCGAGCGCGGCGAACTCGCCGACCAGGTCGCGGAAGTGGCACGCCTCCGCGGTGCACACCGGGGTGTTGGCGGCGGGGTAGAAGAACAACACCAGCGGTCCGTCGGCGAGCAGCGCGTCGAGCGAACGGGGTGTACCGGACTGATCGGGGAGCTCGAACTGCGGAGCGAGCTGGCCTGTCTGCATGAACCCCGACCCTACCTGCCGTGCGGCCGGTCGGGCCCGGCCGCGCGGGGGCCCGATATTCGCTCGCGGCCACCTGGGATGATGGCCCGATGCACGCCGCGTCGACCCCAGCCACCACGTCCCGCGAACGCTTCCACGAGCTGGCCGCGGAGCACCGCGTGGTCCCGGTGACCAGGAAGGTGCTCGCGGATTCCGAGACCCCGCTCTCGGCCTACCGCAAGCTCGCCGCGAGCAGGCCGGGCACCTTCCTCTTCGAGTCGGCGGAGAACGGGCGCTCCTGGTCGCGCTGGTCGTTCATCGGCGCGGGCAGCCCGTCCGCGCTCACCGTCGCCGACGGCGAGGCCGCCTGGCTCGGCGCAACGCCCGCCGATGCCCCGGTCGGCGGCGACCCGCTGACCGCGCTGCACGACACCCTCGAACTGCTGCGCACCGAGCGGATCCCCGGGCTGCCCCCGCTCACCGGCGGCATGGTCGGCTACCTCGGCTACGACGCGGTGCGCCGGATGGAGCGGCTGCCGACGCTCGCCGCCGACGACCTGCAGCTGCCCGAGATGGTGCTGATGCTCGCCACCGACCTGGCCGCCTTCGACCACCACGAGGGCGCCATCACGCTGATCGCCAACGCGGTGAACTGGAACGGCACCGCCGACCGGGTGGACGAGGCCTACGACGACGCCGTCGCCAGGCTGGACCGGATGACCGCCGCGCTCGCCGCCCCCGCCGCCTCCACGGTCTCGGTCTTCGACCAGCCCGAGCCGGACTACCGCCGGGCGCGGAGCAGCGACGAGTTCGGCGCCGACGTGCGCAGGCTGATCGGTGAGATCGAGGCGGGCGAGGCCTTCCAGGTGGTGATCTCGCAGCGCTTCGAGATGGACTTCGACGGCGAGCCGATCGACCTCTACCGGATGCTGCGCGCGGCCAACCCGAGCCCGTACATGTACCTGCTGCAGATCCCGGACAGCGCGGGCGGCACCGCCTTCTCCATCGTCGGCTCCAGCCCGGAATCGCTGGTCACCGTGGTGGACGGGGTCGCGACGACGCACCCGATCGCGGGCACCAGGTGGCGCGGGGCCACCGAGGAGGACGACCTGCTGCTGGAGAAGGGGCTGCTGGCGGACGAAAAGGAGAACGCCGAGCACCTCATGCTCGTCGACCTGGGCCGCAACGATCTGGGGCGGGTCTGCAGGCCGGGGACGGTGCGGGTCACCGAGTATCGGCACATCGAGCGGTACAGCCACGTCATGCACCTGGTCTCCACGGTCTCCGGGCAGCTCGCGGAGGGGAAGGTCGCGCTGGACGCGGTGCGCGCCTGCTTCCCGGCGGGCACGCTCTCCGGGGCGCCCAAGGTGCGGGCCATGCAGCTCATCGAGGAGCTGGAGCCGACCCGGCGCGGGATCTACGGCGGCGTCGTCGGCTACCTGGACTTCGCCGGGGACGCCGACACCGCCATCGCCATCCGGACCGCGCTGGTCAAGGACGGGATCGCCTACGTGCAGGCGGGGGCCGGGGTGGTCGCCGACTCGGTGCCGGAGTACGAGGACGACGAGGCGCGGAACAAGGCGATGGCGGTGTTGCGCGCGGTCGCCGCCGCGCGGACGGTGCGGCCCTTCGGGGCCGAGACCCTGGTCAGCGACGGTGCGCTGTGAGCACGGCAGAGCCGGGCCGCGCGGCAGGCGCTGTCGGCGGGGAGCCCGACGCGCCGAAGGCGAGCGGGCGGCGCTATCCGGTGGGGCCTGTGGTGCTGCTCGCCATCGCGGCGGGGCTCATGTGGGTAACCTCGCGGATGACGTGGGTGACCGTGACCTCGTCGGACGGGCTCACCGAGCCGCGCACCGACGAGCTGAACGGCGGCACCTGGTTCGGCGCGCTCACCCCGCTGGCGCTGGTGCTGCTCGCCGCCATCGCGGCGGTCTTCGCGACCCGCGGGTGGCTGCGGCGGTTCCTCGGGGTGCTGGTCACCCTGGTCGCCGCGGTCACCGCGGTGCCGCCGTTCGCGCTGCTCACCGGCTCCGGCGACCCGGGGCAGCGCGGGGCCACCCTGGCCGGGCTGCCCGGGCGGGCCGTCGTCACCGGCGCGCAGACCGCCGTCTTCCCGGCGCTGATCGCCGTGGCCGCCGCGCTCGCCGCCTTCACCGCGGGCGTGCTGCTCGCCCGCATGCCGCGCGAGTCCGCCGAGCTCTCCGGGCGCTACGACGCCCCCGCCGTCCGCCGCGCCGCGGCCGGGGCGGAACTGGACAAGGCCCGATCGGGCGAGGACGCCGACCTCAGCGAGCGCGTCCTCTGGGACGCCATCGACGCGGGCGCCGACCCCACCGCCGACCCGGGAACGCCGGGCGACCCGGGTGACCGGCCTCGCAGCGCGGGCGCGGAGTGACGCGCCGCGCTGCCCGGCGACCCGGCTCCGCGCGCACCGCGGGTGCGCAGGTCCGGCCCGGTGGGAGCGGTGCCCGGGGAGGCAACCCCCGACCCGGCTCGGACTCCCGGTTCCCGGGCATTTATTCTTGGTCGGCATCGGTGAGACAGCGCCTGGAGGGATTTTCAGGCAGCAAGTCCGTCTCCCCAGAAAGGATTCGAGCCAGATGACGGTACTCGACTCGATTCTCGACGGGGTCCGTGCGGACGTGGCCGCCCGCGAAGCGGTCACGGATTTCGCCGCGATCAAGGCGGCGGGAGCCGCCGCCCGCCCCGCCCTTGACGCCAGGGCAGCACTGCTCGAGGACGGTATCGGAGTCGTCGCGGAAGTCAAGCGCGCCAGCCCGTCCAAGGGCTCGCTGGCGACGATCACCGACCCCGCCGCGCTCGCCAAGGCCTACGAGGACGGCGGCGCGCGGGTGATCAGCGTGCTCACCGAGGAGCGCCGCTTCCACGGCTCGCTGGACGACCTGGACGCCGTCCGCGCCGCCGTCTCCATCCCGGTGCTGCGCAAGGATTTCGTCGTCGGCCCGTACCAGATCCACGAGGCGCGGGCGCACGGCGCCGACGTGATCCTGCTGATCGTGGCCGCGCTGCAGCAGGACGTGCTCTCCTCGCTCATCGACCGCACCGAATCGCTCGGCATGACCGCGCTGGTCGAGGTGCACACCGAGGAGGAGGCGGACCGCGCGCTGGAGGCGGGCGCCTCGGTGATCGGCGTGAACGCCCGCAACCTCAAGACGCTCGAGGTGGACCGCGACGTCTTCTCCCGGATCGCGCCGGGGCTGCCGACCGAGGTCATCCGGATCGCCGAGTCCGGCGTCCGCGGCACCGCCGACCTGCTCGCCTACGCGGGTGCGGGCGCGGACGCCGTCCTGGTCGGCGAGGGGCTGGTGACCAGCGGCGACCCGCGGGCCGCCGTGCTGAAGCTGGTCACCGCAGGCACCCACCCGTCCTGCCCGAAGCCGGCCAGGCGGGGCCGGTGACGGCCGGTCTGCCCCAGGCCAGCGCCGGCGTCGCCGAACACAGCGCGCACGAGCCGGACGCGGGCGGCCACTTCGGCGTCTACGGCGGCAGGCACGTGCCCGAGGCGCTGATGGCGGTGATCGAGGAGGTCACCGCCGAGTACGAGAAGTGCCGCGCCGACCGCACCTTCCTGGACGAGCTGGACCGGCTGCAGCGCGATTACACCGGGCGCCCGTCGCCGGTCTTCGAGTGCACCCGGCTCGCCGAGCACGCGGGCGGCGCCCGCATCCTGCTCAAGCGCGAGGACCTGAACCACACCGGTTCGCACAAGATCAACAACGTGCTCGGGCAGGCGCTGCTCGCCCAGCGCATGGGCAAGAAGCGGGTGATCGCCGAGACCGGCGCCGGCCAGCACGGCGTCGCCACCGCCACCGCCTGCGCGCTGCTCGGCCTGGAGTGCGTGATCTACATGGGCGCGGTCGACACCGCGCGGCAGGCGCTGAACGTCGCCAGGATGCGGCTGCTCGGCGCGGGCGTGGTCTCGGTGGAGACCGGCTCCCGCACGCTCAAGGACGCCATCAACGAGGCGCTGCGCGACTGGGTCTCGCACGCCGACGACACCTACTACTGCTTCGGCACCGCCGCGGGCCCGCACCCGTTCCCGCTGCTGGTCCGCGATTTCCAGCGGATCGTCGGGCTGGAGGCGCGCGAGCAGGTGCAGGCGCTCACCGGCCGGCTCCCGGACGCGGTGGCGGCCTGTGTCGGCGGCGGCTCCAACGCCATCGGCATCTTCCACCCGTTCCTCGACGACGCCGGGGTCCGGCTGGTCGGCTACGAAGCCGCGGGCGACGGCGTCGAGACCGGGCGGCACGCGGCCACCTTCACCGGCGGCACCCCCGGCGCCTTCCAGGGCGCCTACTCGTACCTGCTGCAGGACGAGGACGGCCAGACCATCGAGTCGCACTCGATCTCCGCCGGACTCGACTACCCCGGCGTCGGCCCCGAGCACGCCTACCTCAAGGACATCGGCCGCGCCGAGTACCAGCCGGTCACCGACGCCGAGGCGATGGACGCCCTGCTGCTGCTCAGCCGCACCGAGGGGATCATCCCGGCGATCGAGTCGGCGCACGCCGTCGCCGGTGCGCTGCGGCTCGGCAGGGAGCTGGGGCCGGGCGCGATCATCCTGGTGAACCTCTCCGGTCGCGGGGACAAGGACATGGACACCGCCGCCCGCTGGTTCGGGCTCTTCGACGAGGGGCAGGAAGCGTGACTTCGCGTCTCGCGGCCACGTTCGCGGCCGCCCGCGGCGAGGGAAGGGCCGCGCTGATCGGCTACCTGCCCGCCGGGTATCCGGACCTGGACGGGTCGATCGCGGCCTGCCGGGCGCTGGTCGAGGCCGGGTGCGACATCGTCGAGGTCGGGGTCGCGTACTCCGATCCGGTGATGGACGGGCCGACCATCCAGGTCGCCGCCGAGCAGGCGCTGCGCAACGGGGTCCGGGTGCGCGACGTATTCCGGGTGGTCGAGGCGATCACCGGGGCCGGGGGGCAGGCCGTGGTCATGAGCTACTGGAATCCGGTGCTGCGCTACGGGATCGACGCCTTCTCGCGGGATCTCGCCGCGGCGGGCGGATCCGGGATCATCACGCCGAACCTCATCCCGGACGAGGCGGGGGAGTGGATCGCCGCCGCCGACGCGCACGGGCTGGATCGGATCTTCCTGGTCGCGCCGTCCTCCACCGAGGAGCGGCTGGTCATGACGCTGGAGGCGAGCAGCGGGTTCGTCTATGCCGCGTCGACCATGGGCGTGACCGGTGCTCGGGATGCCGTCTCCTCGGCGGCGCCGGAGCTGTGCGCGCGGATCCGGGCGCACAGCGACATTCCGATCGGGGTCGGGCTCGGGGTGCGCTCCGGGGCGCAGGCGGCGGAGATCGCCGCGTACGCCGACGGGGTCATCGTCGGGTCGGCGCTGGTCACCGCCGCCGGTGAAAGTCTGGACGCGGTGCGGGCGCTGACCGCCGAGCTCGCCGAGGGCGTGCGTTCCGCGACGGTCACCTCCTGAAGGAGGAAATCCGTACCCCCACCCCCTCCACCCCTGCCCGGGCGGGGGGCCGAGCGGCTCGGATACGGTGGCGTCCGTGACCTCACGAGTCCTGGCAGACAGTCTTTCCGGCGCCGCCGACGTGCTGGCCTACATTCCGAGTCCCGCGCAGGGTGTCTGGCAGCTGGGGCCGTTCCCGTTGCGCGCCTACGCCCTCTGCATCATCGCGGGCATCATCGTCGCCATCTGGTGGGGCGAGCGGCGCTGGCGGGAGCGCGGCGGGCAGCCGGGGGCTGTGCTCGACGTCGCCATGTTCGCGGTGCCGTTCGGGCTGGTCGGCGGCAGGCTCTACCACGTCGCCACCGACTGGCAGAAGTACTTCGGGCCGGACGGGAACGCGGTCGACGCGCTCAAGATCTACCAGGGCGGGCTCGGGATCTGGGGTGCGGTCGCGCTCGGCGCCGTCGGCGCCTGGATCGGCTGCCGGATCTACAAGATCCCGCTGCCCGCCCTCGGCGACGCCGTCGCCCCCGGCATCCTGCTCGCGCAGGCCATCGGCAGGCTCGGCAACTGGTTCAACCAGGAGCTGTACGGCCGGGAGACCGAGGTGCCGTGGGGGCTGGAGATCTACCGCCGGGTCGGTGACGACGGCAGGCTGGACATGATGGGCGGGGTCTCCACCGGTGTGGTGGACAAGGTCGTGCACCCGACCTTCCTCTACGAACTGCTCTGGAACGTGCTCATCGTGCTCGCCCTGGTCTGGGTGGACCGGCGCTACCGGATCGGGCACGGGCGGCTCTTCGCGCTCTACGTCGCCGGGTACAGCTTCGGCCGCTTCTTCGTCGAGCTCATGCGGGACGACGAGGCGACGCACATCGCCGGGATCCGGATCAACTCGTTCACCGCGGCGGTGGTCTTCCTGTTCGCCATCGCGTACTTCGTCTTCGCCACCAGGGGGCGGGAGAGCGCGGAGCAGTTGCAGCCCGCCACCGGGCGGCCGTGGCCGTGGCAGATCGGTGCGTTGCGCACCTACGGCGCGGCGGAGGCTGTTCCCGGCGACCCGGACGGGGTCGACGCATCGGCGGATTCGGATGTCGAGGGCGAGCCGGAGTCCGGGGAGGCGAAGGACGCGGCCGATGCCGAGGGCAGCGCGAAGAGCGAGGCCATCGCCGCGAAGGCCACGAAGACTCCGGCGGGGGAGAAGCCCGAACCGCCCGCCGCGGAGACGCCGGAGACCAGGACTTCGCCCGGGGCGAAGGCCACCGAGACCACTCCCGATCCGGATCTGGCGAAAACGTCCGAGGATTCCGGCAACGCCGACGCGGGTGCCGGCGATAACGGAACCGAGAGCGAAGCGGGGTCCACCGCGACGAAACCGAGTGGTTCACGCCAGAATGACTCGTGACCGTCGCGGCTCGTCGCCGCTCGGATCAGCACACGGGGCCTGAGCAAGGCGCCCGCACGACGGAGGAGGACGTGTGACCGACCCCTATCAGAACAATCCGGGTGGCCCCCAGTACGGGCCGCCCGGCACCGGCCCGGACCTGAACAAGTCCGGCGAGCAGCCGCAGCAGCCGTACGCCCAGTCCGACCCCTACGGCCAGCAGCAGCAGTACGGCCAGCCCCAGCAGCAGTACGGCCAGCCGCCGCAGCAGTACGGGCAGCCGCAGTACGGCCAGCCCGGCGACCCGTACGCGAACCAGGGCGCCTACCCGGTCCCGCAACCGCAGGGCTACAACCCGAACGACCCCGAGGCCCCGTACGGCCGCGACATCTACGGCGCCCCGTTCTCGGACAAGCAGAAGCTGGTCGCCGGCCTGCTGCAGATCTTCGTCGGCTCCCTCGGGGTCGGCCGGTTCTACCTCGGCTACACCACGATCGGCGTGCTCCAGCTCGTTGTCAGCATCGTGACCTGCGGCATCGGTGCGATCTGGCCGCTGATCGACGGAATCATGATCCTGATGGGCAAGGTGCCCGACGTCCAGGGCCGCCCGCTGCGGGACTGACTCCGCACCTCCCCGAGACGCCACCGCTGCCCGCGGTGGCGTCTCGGTCCGTTTCCGGCCGGGGGGCGATAGGCTGAGCCCCTCCGTCGAAAGGGGTCAGCCGTGCGCCGCAGGCTGTTCGCCGCCGTTCTGCTCGCCGTCCTCGCCGCCACCGGCCTGACGGCGTGTAGCAGCTCGAGCGACCCCGACGTGCTCCGCGTCGGCACCGAGGGCACCTACGCGCCCTTCAGCTTCCAGGGCACCGACGGCGCGCTCACCGGCTACGACGTCGAGATCGCGCGGGCCGTCGGCGAGAAGCTCGGCAAGCGGGTCGAGTTCGTGCAGACCCCGTGGGACGCCATCTTCGCCGGGCTGGAGTCGCGCCGCTTCGACGTGGTCGCCAACCAGGTGACGGTGACCCCGGAGCGCAGCGGGAAGTACGGCATCTCCACCCCGTACACCGTCTCCGAGGGCGTCGTCGTGACCCGCTCCGACGACAACTCGATCACCTCGCTCGCCGACCTGCGCGGCAAGACCAGCGCCCAGTCGGTCACCAGCAACTGGAACGAGGTCGCCACCGGCGCGGGCGCGAAGGTGGAGGCCGTCGAGGGCTTCGTGCAGGCCGTGCAGCTACTCAAGAACGGCCGGGTGGACGCCACCGTCAACGACAACCTCGCGGTCGCCGAATACACCACCCGCACCGGCGACAGCGGCGTCAAGGTGGCGGCCGAGACCGGCTCGACGACCGAGCAGGCTTTCGCCACCCGGAAGGACGACGCGCTGCTCGCCGACCTGAACCGCGCCCTGGACGAGCTGCGCGCCGACGGCACCCTGAAGCGGATCTCGGAGAAGTACTTCGGCACCGACGTCAGCGCCCCCGCGGGCAACTGACCCCGGATGGATCCCGCCACCAGGGAGCTGATCCTGCACAACCTGGCGCCGATGCTGCGCGCCACGGTGACCATGACGCTCCCGCTCACCGCCGTCAGCTTCGTCATCGGGCTGGTACTCGCGCTGCTGCTCGCGCTGGCCAGGTTGTCGCCGCTGTGGGTGCTCTCGGTGCCCGCCCGGGTCTACATCTCGATCATCCGCGGCACGCCGCTACTGGTGCAGCTCTTCATCGTCTTCTACGCGCTGCCGCAGTTCGGCATCGTCATCGACCCGTTCCCGGCCGCGGTGATCGCCTTCAGCCTCAATGTCGGCGGCTACGCGGCCGAGGTGGTGCGGGCGGCGATCCTCTCGGTGGCGCACGGGCAGTGGGAGGCCTCCTGGGCGGTGGGGCTGCGCTACCCGCAGATCCTGCGGCTGGTGATCCTGCCGCAGGCCGCCCGGATCGCCGTCCCCCCGCTCAGCAACACGCTGATCTCGCTGGTCAAGGACACCTCGCTGGCCTCGACGATCCTGGTCACCGAGCTGCTCAGGACCGCCCAGCTGGCGGCCGCGCCGACCTTCGACTTCTTCGCGCTGTACGGCGTGGCCGCGGTGTACTACTGGGTCATCTGCCTGGTGCTCGGCTTCGGCCAGACCCGGCTGGAGACGCGGCTCTCCCGGCACGTCGCGCGGTGAGCACCAGTTCACGAGAGCTTCATCCGCGCCGAGGAGAGCGAAGGGCCCGGGCAGGACTAGTCTCGACGCCGTGATGCGACGGACGAAGATTGTGTGCACTCTCGGACCGGCCACTGCCTCCGAGGACCGTATTCGCGAACTCGTCGAGAGCGGCATGGACGTTGCCCGGCTGAACTTCAGCCACGGTGAGCACGCGGACCACGCCGAGAACTACAAGAAGGTGCGGCTGGCCTCCGACCACGCCGGTCGCGCCGTCGGCATCCTCGCCGACCTACAGGGGCCCAAGATCCGGCTCGGGCGATTCACCGAGGGCCGCACCACCTGGGCCACCGGGGAAGAGGTGCGGATCACCGTCGACGAGGTCGACGGCACGCACGACCGGGTCTCCACCACGTACAAGGAACTCGCTTCGGACGCCAAGGCGGGCGACCGGCTGCTGGTCGACGACGGCAAGGTCGGGCTCACCGTCACCGGGGTCGATGGCAACGACGTGGTCTGCCGGGTCACCGAGGGCGGCCCGGTCTCCAACAACAAGGGCCTTTCCCTGCCCGGCATGAACGTCTCGGTGCCCGCGCTCTCCCAGAAGGACATCGACGACCTCGAGTTCGCCCTCGAGCTGGGCGTCGACTTCATCGCGCTCTCCTTCGTGCGCTCGCCGTCCGACGTCGAGCTGGTGCACGACATCATGGACCGGGTCGGGCGCCGGGTGCCGGTGATCGGCAAGCTGGAGAAGCCGGAGGCCATCGACAACCTGGAGGCCGTCGTGCTCGCCTTCGACGCCGTCATGGTCGCCCGCGGCGACCTCGGCGTCGAGCTGCCGCTGGAGCAGGTGCCGCTGGTGCAGAAGCGGGCCATCCAGATGGCGCGGGAGAACGCCAAGCCGGTGATCGTGGCGACCCAGATGCTGGAGTCCATGATCGAGAACTCCCGCCCGACCAGGGCCGAGGCCTCGGACGTCGCCAACGCGGTGCTGGACGGCGCGGACGCGGTCATGCTCTCCGGCGAGACCTCGGTCGGCGCCTACCCGATCGAGACCGTGCGCACCATGGCGCGGATCGTGCACGCGGTGGAGTCCGAGTCGACGACGGTGCCGCCGCTGACCCACGTGCCGCGTACCAAGCGCGGCGTCATCTCCTACGCCGCGCGCGACATCGGCGAGCGGCTGAACGCCAAGGCGCTGGTCGCCTTCACCCAGTCGGGTGACACCGTGCGCCGTCTCGCGCGGCTGCACACCCCGCTGCCGCTGCTTGCCTTCACCCCGCTCCCGGAGGTGCGCAGCCAGCTCTCGCTCACCTGGGGAACGGAAACGTTCCTGGTCCCGACGGTGCACAGCACCGACGCCATGATCAAGCAGGTGGACACCGCGCTGCTCACCCTGGGCCGCTACCAGCGGGGTGACCTGGTGGTCATCGTGGCCGGGTCCCCGCCCGGAACCGTCGGTTCCACTAACCTGATCCACGTACACCGGATCGGTGAGGAGGACCATTAGTGAGTGACCTATCCGCTGCCATGTCCGTCCCGGCGACGGGCGGTGCGCAGCCGTGACCCCGGCGGTTCCCGGCGCTGTCGGGGCCGGGACCGATCTCGACGTGCTGCTCGGCCTCCTCGACCTCGAGGAGGTCGGGGGGGATGTCTTCGTCGGGCAGCACCCGGCGAAGGTCTGGAGCCGGACCTTCGGCGGCCAGCTGGTCTCGCAGGCCATCATCGCCGCGGGCCGCACCGTCGGTGATCGCCCGGTGCACGCGGTGAACGCGCACTTCGTGCGCGGCGGCGACGTCAAGAAGCCGATCGAGTACCACGTCGAGCGGCATCGGGACGGGCGCGCCTTCGCCAACCGCACGGTCACCGCGAGCCAGGACGGCCAGGAGCTGTTCGTCATGCTCGCGGCGTTCCAGGAGTGGGGGCGCGGGCTGGAGCACGCGCACGAGCGCCCCGACGTGCCCGATCCGGAGAGCCTGCCGCGCATCGAGCAGAGCTTCGCCGGGTTCGAGGACAAGCTGGAGATGTTCGTGAACGCCCCGCGGCCGATCGACCTCCGCTACACCAACGACCCGTCCTGGATCCTCAAGGGCACCGGGGAGAAGCTCAACCACAACCGGGTCTGGATGAAGGCCGACGGCACGCTGCCGGACGATCCGCTGCTGCACAATGCGACGCTCGGCTACTCCTCGGACACCACCGTGCTGGATTCGATCATCACCACGCACGGCCTCTCCTGGGGGCTGGACCGGATCGTCGCGGCGACGGTGAACCACTCGATCTGGTTCCATCGGCCGTTCCGCTTCGACGAGTGGACGCTGTACGCCACCGAGTCACCGGTGGCGGCGGGGTCGCGCGGGCTCGCCACCGGGCGGTTCTACGCGCGCACCGGCGAACTGCTCGCGACCACCGTGCAGGAGGGCGTGATCCGGCACTTCCCGCCGCGTCGGCCGAAGAGTTAGCTGCCGCTGTCGCGGCGGCCTAGATCCGCTCGCGGTCGGTGTCGAGGTCGAGGTCGGTGCGCTGTGAGGCGGAGAGCGTGAACGGGATCTCCGGCTCGTCGCCAGGGGTCGCGTAGAGCGCGAGCAGCAGCTTGTGCTCCAGCTCGGCGATATCGCCGTCGGTCAGCTCGGCCGGGGCGCCGACGAGGCTCAGCGCGATCTCGTAGCAGCCGCGCGCCCCCGGGTCCCGGTCCGGATTGTCGGTCCGCCACCGGGTTTCCAGGGCCGCGTGGCGGGGGTCGTCGGTGTCGACCGGCAGCGTGAAGCGCCAGGCGAAGACCTCCCGGTCCGCCAGGTGCGCGTCGACCTCGTCGCGCACCGCGCGCACCACGTGGTCGAGGGTCTCGGGGGTGAGGTAGACGTGGAGCGAAACATCCGAAATCCGCTTCGGCATGCCTGATTCCTGTCCTCGGGTCGCGCCGGAATCGGCGCAGGGCTCGTCCGCGGGGAGTGTAGCGCCGGCGGCTTCGGGTGGAACCGGCACCACGCCGGAGCGGCGGTCGTCGCGGCGCGTGCGCGGTGCCGCCGGGTGCGGGCGCGGCGGCCACCGTCGCCGCGGCCGGCCGGTCACCGGGTGCGGTTGGCGGCGAGGAACGCCGAGAGCGGGGCCTGCGGCTGCGGGCGGATCACCAGCCCCAGCTGGACCTCCTCCACCGGCCGCGCCTGCTCGTACGGCGCGAGCGCGAGCAGCAGCGGCACCACCGCCTCCGCGATCCGATCGCCCACCTCGCAGTAGGACTGCGCCGACAGCCCGACCGGGTCGGCGATGTTCTCCCGGTGCACGTACGCCAGATCATTACGCGCGGCATGCAATTCGCCGATCGTCCGCGCCCCCGTCAGCTTCGCGATCCGCCGCGCCTCCAGCAGTGTGAAGCTCCGCGCCTGCGCCCCGAACCCCATCCCGCCCGCCTGATCCCGGAGCTGATCGGTCATCGCCAGGATCAGATCCGCCCGATCCACCATCTCCGGCGTCAACCTGCGTGCCCGGAACCCATCCGGATCACCCCCGAGCCCGGAGATCGTCTGCGCTGCCAGCGGTTCCACCGGAAACCCGACCAGCGCCCTGGTCCCCGCGCTCTCCGCGGTGAGCCGGGGCAATTCGTAGTCGACCGCGAGGGCGCGCGTGAGCCGCTCGGCGATCGCCGAACGGCAGACGTTGGCATTGCAGACGAACAGGACGTGCATACGACAACGGTATGCAGGTCACAGCGCTGTCACGACCCCGCGCAGCGGGAAATCACACCCCGCCCGGCAAGTGTTCATCCGCAGGTCGGATACCGTACACGCCCCCCGGGGAACACCTCCCGGGGTTCGTGCCAGGGGGCCCGCGGCGCCGGGCGTGAAGCGCGCTCGACGGCACGGGCTGTGGAGAGCGCGATCGGTGGGTATCATCCTGCCCGGAGTATCGGGAGAACCGTTATGCTCTAGCGAATTTGGCAGCCCGCGTGATGTCGGGGTTCAGAGCACAGGAGCGCAGAAGCACGTGTCAGGGCCGAATCGGTCGGGCGGGCCGATGGCACCGCCGTCCGCGCGGCGACCCGGCGGAGCTCGGTCGCTCCCGGCTCGATGAGACGCAGTCGACCCGGAGCGCGGGGATTCCCGCAGGCGGCTCGCCTGCGGCGCGGCAGGCGTGCCCCGCGCCGGTCATCATCCATGAGGAGAACACGTGCAGTCCCAGCAACAGACGGTCGCGCCCGAGACCGCGGTGACCGAATCCGGCATCGACATCGCGTCGCTGCCTGCGGTGCCGATCTATGACGCGGCCTTCGCCGCCGACCCCGAGCGGGCCTACGCGGAGATGCGCCGGACCTACGGGTCGATGGCGCCGGTCGAACTCGCGCCCGGAGTCCGCGCGACCCTGGTGATCGGGTGGGCCACCGCGCGGCGGATCCTGAACGACCCGCACCACTTCCCGGCGGACCCGCGGATCTGGCAGCAGGGCGTCGACCCGGGGCTGTCGATCCTGCCGATGATCGAGTACCGCCCGAACGCGCTGTTCTCGACCGGCGCCGACCACACCAGGTACCGGGCGGCGACGGTGGACGCGCTGGCCGGGGTCGACCTCGCCGGCCTCCGGGACACCGTGGCGCAGACCGCGGGCGCGATGATCAACCAGTTCTGCGCGGCCGGCAGCGCCGACCTGATCAGCCAGTACGTGCTCCCGCTCGTATTCACGGTGGTGAACCAGATGCTCGGCTGCCCGCCGGAGATCAGCGGGCGGATCGCGGACGCGAGCGCGAAGCTCTTCGACTCCGTCGAGGACCGTGGCGAGGTGAACGCGGCGCTCAACGCCTCGCTGCTCGCGCTCGTCGCGCTCAAGCGGGCCGAACCCGGCGACGACGTGACCACCCGCCTGCTCCAGCACCCGGTGAATCTCGACGACGAGGAGATGTGCCACCAGCTCGTCACCTTCTTCTCCGCCTCGATCGAGCCGCTGACGAACCTCATCGTCAACACCCTGCTGCTGATGCTCACCGACCCGCGGTGGACGGAGGCGGCCTACGGCGCGGCGCCGCTGACCCCGGCCGCGATCCGGCTCACCCTCAGGGAGAACCCGCCGATCGCGCACTACTGCCTGAGCTACCCGGCGCAGCCGATCCTGGTCGGCGGGTACTGGCTGCGCGCGAACGAACCGGTGATCATCGGCATGACCGCGTGCAACAACGACCCGGAGAACCTGCAGGGCGACGACCGCGGCTACCACGAGATCGACCTGGCCTACGGTGGCGGCGTGCACGAGTGCCCCGCCAGGGCCCAGACGAACGCGCTCCTGATCGCGCACGAGGCGATCGACCAGCTGCTCGATGTGCTGCCGGAGATCGCCCTCGCGGTGCACGAATCGCGGCTGGTGTGGCGGCCCGGACCGTTCCACCGCGCACTGGAGACTCTGCCGGTGGACTTTCCGCCGACCCAGCCACTGCCGCTGGACTTCGGCCGGTAGGCCCGTCGGCGGGTGCGCCCGGCTACCGCCGGCCGGGCGCACACCGCCGGGAAAACGGCCGACGGAGCGGCGCTTTCAGCGCCGCCACCTGCGGCGCGACAGCATCGCGGTGCGAGTGGGCACTTCGTGCCATAGAATGCATTCCGGGGCCTCGGCCGCCTGAACGGCGGCAGGGGAAAAGCATTGGGGGTGGGGAAGGGGGATCCCGGGCACAGCGCGACGAGTCTTTCCCGGAGAGCGCTATTCCGCGCACAGCAGAGCACAGAGTGTGGCTTCGACGGCTGCGATGAACGCGGTTCGCCGACGGTGCTGATCGGCTCACCCGAGCCCGTTGCCGGCGGGTGCCGGAACCCGTCTCTCCCGATTCCGATTCCGAAGTGGCACAGACGCGCTTCGGAACGGCTACTGCTGCGCCGACATCGATCGGCACCACAGTGACAGCAGACACAAGGTTTCGCAACAGGGGCCCGCATCCGCGGATGCGGCCGCGGTGACGCGCGGGCCCGATGGCATCAGGGGTGTGCACATGTCAGTCGACCTATCGGACCAGTATTCTCCCTCCGACGTTCCCGAGCCCGATTCGATCGGCCACGCGCTGCGATCGGCAATTTTCGGCGATCACGCTGCGCTCCATATCCGTGTGCGCGATATCGTACTAGGACTCGGGGATGTTCCGCGATCGGGGCGTACCTATTCCGAGCAGGCGGCAGCGGCGCCCGATCTGCTTCGCGCGGCATTCTCCGGGTTGGGCTGCACGGCAAGTGATCTCGCGCTCGACGCGCAGCTGCGCGGCGCGCTCTGCGATTGGGCGCAGATCGCCGCGCCGCGGCTCCTGCTCGTGCTGACCGGGGATCTCGACCTGGCGGTGGGGGGAATTCTCGCGCTGGGCAACGGCTCCGACTACCAGCGGGAATGCCTGGCCGAATTGGACAACGGCGACTCGCTCGGCGTGCTGGCATTGACGGAGTTCGGCGGCACCAATGGCGCCAATCAAGGGACGATCGCCGACTACGATCGCGCGCGGAACGGGTTCTGGCTCACCACACCGTCTTTCGAGTTCGCAAAGTTCATGCCGAATATCGCCGACCCGGGCGTGCCGAAGACGGTGGTCGTGACCGCGCGGCTGCTGGTCGACGGCCGCGACGAGGGGGTGCTTCCCTTCCTGGTGCGGCTGCGGACCGACGAGGGGCTCATCGACGGCGTCGATGTCGAGACGCTGCCGGACAAGGACAGCGCGCCCATGGACCACGCCGTCTTCCGCTTCCGGCGGGTGTGGCTGCCGGCCGACGCTCTGCTGAGCGGGGACTGGGGGCGGATGACCGACACCGGATTCGACTGCGATCTGCCGGTGCACAAGCGATTCCACGCCGCGGTCTCCGCACTGGGCAACGGCAGGCTCGACCTCGCCAACGCCTCCATCGCGAGCGCCCGCGCCGCGCTCACCGGCCTGGTCAACTACGTCCAGCAGCGCAGGCCCGCGCACAGCACGCCGATGGCCGACCGCCACCCGGTGCGCAGCGAGCTGATCTCGCACCTCGCCGCCGTCTACGCCACCAGCGTGCTCGGCAGGCGGCTGCGCGACCTGCGCGCGACCGCCGACGCCGACGAGGCCGACCAGCGGCTGTGGTCGATGCTGGCCAAGCCGCTGCTGTCGTTCACCGCCCAGCAGACGCTGACCATGGTGCGGCAGCGGATGGCCGCCCAGGGGGCGCTGCGCGTCAACCACGTGGCGGACTGGATCGGCAACACCCAGGCGATCTACACCGCCGAGGGTGAGAACCAGATCATGCTCGTGACCGCGGGGAAGGCGGGGAGGGCGCTGACCGCGCTGCGGCTGCCCGAGCTCCCCGCCGAGCTGCCCTGGTACCACCCGCTGCTGACCAGGCGGCAGGAGATGACCGCGGACCGGGTCGAGCTGCTGCGCCGCGGCGCGCCGGGTACGGCTGCCGACGCCATCGACTCGATCGCGATCGAACTCGCCGAGGCGACCGGCGCCGTGCAGGCGACCACCGCGCTGCTCGCCGCCGCCGATGGCACTGCCGACCCGGTCGCGAAGGCGCTGCTCGAGTCGGCGGCGGCGATCTACGCCCTGGAGACCGTCAAGGCCGACGCCTTCTGGTATGCCGCCAACCAGCAGCTGCCGCCCGAGCTGGCGGTGCGGATCGATGCCGAACTCGCTGGGCACCACGCCGTGCTGGCCGGGCACCTCGAGGAATTGGTCGGCGCGTTCCTGATCGTCGGGCTGGACGGCCCGGTGTTCGCGCCGGACTACCGCAAGGCATGGCAGGACCGGATCGGGTGGAGTGACACCTCGTTCGGTGAGGTCGGCGAGGCGCCCGCCGCGTAGCGGAGCGTGCGGGGCCGTTCCATTCCCGGCGGCCCCGCCTATTCATTCCCGCACGGCCGAATTCGAAATTCCGGGCCCCGTTGGTGCCGAGTGTGGGACTCGAACCCACACGCCCTTTCGGGCAACGGTTTTTGAGACCGTCGCGTCTGCCAGTTCCGCCAACCCGGCGCACCGGAAGCGACTATAGCCGCTGGGCGCCCCCGGCCGCGAAACGGCGGGGCGCGGCGGGGTTCGCGCAGGGTATATGGGTTGTCCGGCGAGCTGAACGGTACTCTCTACAGCACTCGCATGCGGAACCAGAGGGGTCTACCAATGAGCAGTACAGCAGGGGGCGCCGGCCCGTCGCGGGACACCGGTGCGAAGCGTGTCGTCGTCGCCGAGGACGAGACGCTCATCAGGATGGACCTGGTCGAGATGCTCACCGAAGAGGGCTACGAGGTGGTCGGCGAGGCCGGTGACGGGCAGCAGGCGGTCGACCTCGCGGTGGAGCAGAAACCCGATCTGGTGATCATGGACGTCAAGATGCCGCGCCGGGACGGGATCGACGCCGCCGCCGAGATCGCGTCGAAACGCGTTGCGCCGGTGGTGATCCTGACCGCATTCAGCCAGCGCGACCTGGTGGAGCGGGCGCGCGACGCGGGGGCGATGGCCTACCTGGTGAAGCCGTTCACGAAGTCCGACCTGGTTCCGGCCATCGAGCTGGCGGCGAGCCGCTTCCACGAGATCACCGCGCTGGAGAGCGAGGTGGCGAACCTCTCCGAGCGGCTGGAGACCCGCAAACTCGTCGAGCGCGCCAAGGGCGTGCTGATGCAGACCCAGGGGCTCTCCGAGCCGCAGGCGTTCAAGTGGATCCAGCGCACCGCGATGGATCGGCGCACCACCATGAAGGCGGTCGCGGAGGTCGTGTTGGAGAATCTCGCGCCGCAGTGATCTGCGCGGCATTTTCGATACCGGCGGAACGCGTGTCAGGGGGCTGAGCGACGCGTCCGCGGAATCGTGGCGGACAAATGCCGCCGTCGCGGCCGGAAATTTTACCTGCCGGAAACGTGAACTGCGAGAACAATTCGACACGAAGTCGTCTTCATGGAGCGATTGTGATGCGGATCCATCGTACCGACGCTATGTTTCTGACCGGGCTGGCGCGGTCGGCCTCCCCGGTCCGACCGGGGGAACACAGGAACGTAGAGGTGAGACGCGTGCTGAGTTCGACATGGCGAAGGCGCTCCACGCGCGGCGTGCTGGCACTCGGTGCCGTCGCCGCGCTGGTGCTGACCGGATGTGGCGACAAGTCGACGAGCGACGGTTCGGATTCGTCCGGTACCGCGGGTGCGGGCGGGTTGTCGATCCAGCCCGTGCTGCAGGTCGACGCACAGGGCAAGGAGGTCCCGAAGGCGGACGCGGCCACGGCGGCCGATCCGGCGGGTGCCGGCGGCGCCACCTGCCCGGCGGGCACCTCGATCGCCATGGCGGGCGCGCTCACCGGCCCGGACGCGGCGCTCGGCATCAACATCGTCAACGGCGTGAAGCTCGCGCTGGACAAGCACAACAAGGCCAATCCGGGCTGCCAGATCGCGCTCAAGCAGTTCGACACCGAGGGCGACCCGCAGAAGGCGTCCCAGGTGATCCCGCAGGTCGTCAACGATCCGTCGGTGATCGGCCTGGTCGGCCCGGCCTTCTCCGGCGAGACCAAGGCGACCGGCCAGATCCTCAGCGACGCCGGGCTGGTCTCGGTCACCTCGTCGGCGACCAATGCCACGCTCACCGCGAACGGCTGGCAGACCTTCTTCCGCGGTCTGGCCAACGACGACGTGCAGGGCCCCTCGGTGGCGAACTACCTGGTGAACACCGCCGGGTACAAGAAGGTCTGCGTCGTGCAGGACAACACCGACTACGGCACCGGCCTGGCCAAGAGCATCACCGCCGGCCTCGGCGCCGCGGCCGACCCGGCCTGCGCCGCCAGCATCAAGAAGGGCGACAAGGACTTCTCGGCCACCGTCACCCAGATCTCGGCCGCGAAGCCGGACGCCATCTTCTACTCGGGCTACTACTCCGAGGGCGCCCCGCTGGCCCAGCAGCTGAAGTCGGGCGGCGTGGACGCGGTCTTCGTCTCCGCGGACGGCACCAACGACCCGCAGTTCGTCGCGCAGGCGGGCAGCTCGGCCAAGGGTGCGGTGCTCTCCTGCCCGTGCGGCCCGGCGCCGGAGACCTTCGCCAAGGAGTACGAGGCGCTGAACGGCCAGGCGCCCGGCGTGTACTCGGTCGAGGCCTACGACCTGACCACGATCCTGGCCAAGGGCATCGACGGCGGCGCGGTCACCAGGCCCGCCCTGCTCGACTACGTGAAGACGTACGACGGCGCCGGCCTGGCCCGCCAGTACAAGTGGAATCCGAACGGTGAACTGTCCAACGCGCTGATCTGGATCTACGAGGTCAAGTAGCCGGACGACCGGCGAAACGGCACGTGCGAACCCTGCCGGGGGGCGTACGTGCCGTTTCGTCCGGGGCCGAATCCGTGCGGGTGAAGATGAGGGCGAACTACGAATGACGACATCAACTCTGCTCGGCGCGGCCTCCCTCGCCGACGGGTCGATCGACTTCAACTACGAGGGCGTGATCGACCAGTTCTGGCGGCTGACCGTCGACGGGCTGTCCTACGGCGCGATCTACGCGCTGGTAGCCGTCGGCTACACGCTGGTCTACGGCGTGCTGCGGCTGATCAACTTCGCGCACTCCGAGGTCTTCATGCTCGGGCTGTTCGGGCAGTACATCGGGCTCATGCTGCTCGGCTTCGGGCCGAGCGGTGACGTCTACTCGCAGGGCATCCTGCTCACCGTCACCTACCTGGGGCTGGCGATGCTCTTCGGCATGGCGGTCTCCGGCGCCGCCGCGGTGGGGCTGGAGCGGGTGGCCTACCGGCCGCTGCGCAGGCGCGGCGCCAAACCGCTGATCTTCCTGATCACCGCGATCGGCATGTCCTTCGTGCTGCAGGAGTTCGTGCACTTCGTGCTCCCGGAGATCTGGCCGGGGCTGGGCGGCACCAATGCCCAGCAGCCGATCATGCTGGTCGAGCCGAAGGTGCAGTTCAGCTTCGGCGGCGCCGACGTCACCAACGTGACGCTGGTGATCATCGCCGCCGCCGTGATCCTGGCGATCGCGACCGAGATCGTGATCAACCGGACCAAGTTCGGCCGCGGCATCCGCGCGGTCGCGCAGGACCCGGACACCGCGACCCTGATGGGCGTCTCCCGGGAGCGCGTCATCATGCTGACCTTCCTGATCGGCGGCCTCCTCGCCGGCGCCGCCGCGCTGCTCTACGCGCTCAAGATCCCGAACGGCATCATCTACTCCGGCGGTTTCGTGCTCGGCATCAAGGCGTTCAGCGCCGCGGTGCTCGGCGGCATCGGCAACCTGCGCGGCGCGCTGCTCGGCGGGTTGCTGCTCGGCCTCGCGGAGAACTACGGCCAGATCCTCTTCGGCACCGAGTGGCGCGACGTGGTCGCCTTCGTGGTGCTGGTGCTGGTGCTGATGTTCCGGCCGACCGGCATCCTCGGTGAGAGTCTCGGGAAGGCACGGGTATGACCGACCACGATCCGGCGACGCAGCGCCTGCCGATCCAGCAGGCCGCGCCGCCGAAGGACCGCTCGCCCGCGCCCACACCGCCCGCGCGCCAGATGCACGGCGTCGGCGACGCACTGCGCTCCTGGTGGGCGGGGCTCTCCCGGCCCGCCCAGTGGGCCGTCGGCGTGCCCGCGCTGATCGTGCTCGCGCTGCTCCCGCTCTTCCCGCCGCCCTTCCTGAACACGCCGGGCACCAGCTTCGGCGGGGTCATGGCGCAGTTCGCCATGTACGCGCTGATCGCCATCGGGCTCAACGTCGTAGTCGGCCAGGCCGGGCTGCTCGACCTCGGCTACGTCGGCTTCTACGCCGTCGGCGCCTACACCGTCGGGCTGCTGACCAGCCCGAACAGCCCGTGGAACCAGACCGATGGCGGCTGGCTGAACGAGGACTGGGCCTGGCTGGCCTGCGTGCCGATCGCGGTCGCGGTGACCGCGATGTCCGGGCTGATCCTCGGCTCGCCCACGCTCCGGCTGCGCGGCGACTACCTGGCCATCGTGACGCTCGGCTTCGGCGAGATCGTCCGGCTGCTCGCCGACAACCTCGGCGACGTCACCAACGGCAGCCTCGGCCTCTCCGGGATCGCCTACCCGCGGGTCGGCGAGTCGGCGGAGCAGCCGAACGGCTACTTCTCCTCGGGCAATGTCGGCGACCCGAACTCGTCGAACCTGCTGGACAAGGCGAACTCCGGGGTCTGGTGGTTCTGGATCGGCATGGTCCTGGTGATCATCGTGCTGCTGATCGTCGGCAACCTGGAGCGCAGCCGGGTCGGCCGCGCCTGGGTGGCGATCCGCGAGGACGAGGACGCCGCCGAGGTCATGGGGGTGCCCGCCTTCAAGTTCAAGCTCTGGGCCTTCATGATCGGCGCCGCCATCGGCGGGCTCTCCGGCGCGCTCTACGCGGGCCAGGTGCAGTTCATCAACCCGACCGGCTTCAACATCATCAACTCGATGCTCTTCCTCTGCGCGGTGGTGATCGGCGGGCAGGGCAACAAGCTCGGCGTGATCGTCGGCGCCTTCATCATCGTCTGGCTGCCGAACCGGCTGATGTCGGTGCAGCTGGTGGAGCAGAGCGCCACCGGCTACGCGCTGCTCGCGCTCACGATCGTCGTGCTGATCGCGGCCGTCGTCGGGTGGCGGAAGTGGGCGCGGCACCAGGAGTCGACGGGGGTGCGGTACGGCTACGTCTTCGGCTCGATCGCGGTGCTGATCGGGCTGTTCGCCGTGCTCGGCAATACGCTGGTGCTCCAGCAGCAGGGCGCGCAGTCGCTGGGCGACTTCAAGTACCTCTTCTTCGGCATCACGCTGGTGGTGCTGATGATCTTCCGGCCGCAGGGGCTCTTCCCGGCGCGGCAGAAGCTGCTCACCTACGGCCGCCAGATCTACCAGGCGGTCCGCAGACCGGCCGCCGGACCGAACGGAGAACGGGCATGACCGGGCCCGGTGCGGGTGACGCGCTGTTCGACAACGAGGACATGTCCGCGGGCTACCGCAAGCCGCCGGAGCCGGTGGAGTACGCGGGCGACGTCGAGGTGACGGCGGTGCTTCCGGTGCTCGCCGACCCCGACGCGGTCGCCGAGGTGGTGGCGCCGAGCCGGACGATCGACACCCCGGTCGGGGCGGCGCTGCTGCGCACCGACGGGCTGACCGTGAAGTTCGGCGGGCTGACCGCGCTGGACAGCGTCGACTTCGAGATCCGCCGCGGCGAGATCCTCGGGTTGATCGGGCCGAACGGCGCGGGCAAGACCACCTGCTTCAACGCCATCAGCGGGGTGTACCGGCCGACCTCGGGCACGGTGTACTTCGACGGCAAGCCGCTCACCAAGACCAAGCGCAACGCCATCACCCGGCTCGGCATCGCGCGCACCTTCCAGAACATCCGGCTCTTCGGCGAGATGACCGCGCTGGAGAACGTGGTGGTCGGCACCGACGCCAGGCACAAGACCTCGGTGCCCGGCGCGATCTTCCGCACCCCGCGGCACCGCCGCGAGGAGCGCGACGCCATCGAGCGCGGCATGGCGCTGCTGGAGTTCGTCGGCATCGCGCCGCGGGCGGTGGAGAAGGCGCGCAACCTCTCCTACGGCGACCAGCGCAGGCTGGAGATCGCCCGCGCGCTCGCCACCGAGCCGAAGCTGCTCTGCCTGGACGAGCCGGCCGCCGGGTTCAACCCGAGCGAGAAGTCGGCGCTCATGGAGCTGATCCGCAAGATCCGCGACGACGGCTTCACCGTGCTGCTCATCGAGCACGACATGCGGCTGGTCATGGGCGTGACCGACCGGATCGTGGTGCTGGAGTTCGGCCGCAAGATCGCCGACGGGCTGCCCGCCGAGATCCGGGAGAACCCGGACGTGATCGCCGCCTACCTCGGCGTGCCCGACGACGAAGAACAGGGGCAGTGATGGCTGAAACGGACGTGCTGCTCGAAGTCACCGACATGGTGGTGAACTACGGCAGGATCCAGGCGCTGCACGGGGTCTCGCTGCAGGTCAGGCAGGGTGAGCTGGTGACACTGCTCGGCGCCAACGGCGCGGGCAAGACCACCACCATGCGCGCGCTCTCCGGGCTGCTGCCGCTCACCGGCGGCCGGGTGGTCTTCGCCGGCGAGGACATCACGCACGTCAAGGCGCACGAGCGGGTTGGCCGCGGGCTCATCCAGGCGCCGGAGGGCCGCGGCGTCTTCCCCGGCATGACGGTGGTCGAGAACCTCGAGATGGGCTGCTACGCCCGGCCCTTCAAGGAGAAGGCCGAGTACGCGAAGACCCTGGACTGGGTCTTCGAGCTCTTCCCGCGGCTGGCCGAGCGGCGCAAGCAGGTCGGCGGCACGCTCTCCGGCGGCGAGCAGCAGATGCTCGCCATCGGCCGCTCGCTGATGGCGCGGCCGCGGCTGCTGCTGCTGGACGAGCCGTCGATGGGGCTGGCGCCCATGGTGATCCAGCAGATCTTCCGGATCATCGGGCAGATCAACGCCGAGGGGACGACGGTGCTGCTGGTCGAGCAGAACGCGCAGCAGGCGCTCGCGCGCAGCACCCGCGCCTACATCCTGGAGACCGGTGCGGTGACCAAGACCGGTGGCGGCCGCGAGCTGCTCACCGATCCCGCCGTGAAATCGGCGTACCTCGGCGTCGGCTGAGCCGGGTCCGCCGCAGCCGCGCGGTGGAAGTGCCTGCTTAGCAGGGGTTTCCGCCGCGCCGGGCGGCGGCGCGCGGTGCGCGGGGCCGCGGTGGCCGCTCCGGAGGCGCTTGCGGTGCGCACGGCGCTCCGCTTCCATGGAGCCGGTGGTGCGGGCAACGGCGCCGGTGCCACCGCGGAGCGAGGGGGAACGATGAGCGGGCCGTGGTGGAGCCGGCCGCGCCGGTTGATCGCCCTCGCGGCGGGTGCGGCGGTGATCGGGCTGGTGCTGGCCGCCGGGGTCTCCCGGCCCGCGCACCGGACCGTCGAGCCGCCGACCGAGCTGCGCGCGGCGCGCGGTGTCCCGGCAGGCCCCGGCTTCGCGGGGCTGCTCGACGAGGCGGGCCGCCCGGCCGGTGACGACGCGCCGCCGGTGGCCGAGCTGCCGCTGGCCGGGGTGCCGCTGCGCGCGGGGCCCGGTGCCCCCGACCCGCGCCCGGTCTTCGCGCTCGCCGACCACCCGCTGCTGGCCAGGCACGCCGGGCTGGCCAGGATCAGCTGCGAGCTGCCGCCCTGGCACGACGAGCCGCGCGGCGCCGAGGCGTTCCTGCGCGCGACGCTGGACTGCCTGGACGACAGCTGGTCGGTGACGCTGCGCAATGCCGGGCTTCCCTTCCGCCCGCCGCGGCTGGAGCTGCCCGCCGCCGGGGCGAGGAGCGCGTGCCCGGACCGGCTGCCCGGCCCGGCGGACCGGCCGTTCTACTGTCCGGCCGAGGAGAGCATCGTCGTCCCCGCCGCTGCCCTCCAGCCGCTCGGCGCCGGGTCCCGGCGCGGCACCCAGCTGGCCGCGCTCGGGCACGAGTACGGCCACCACGTGCAGCAGCTCATCGGCGTGCTGCGCGCCTACACCGACGCGCGCACCGCCGCGGGCTGGAGCTCCGAGCGCGGCCAGGAGCAGAGCCGCAGGCTCGACCTGCAGGCGTGGTGCTTCTCCGGCATGTTCCTCGGCACCAACCACGGCCGCGGCGACATCGACCGGCGCACCTGGGAGGAGGCCGCGAGCGCCGTCCGGGCGAGCGGCGACCGGCCCGGTGAGCCGCGGCTGCTCGGCAGCCAGGAGTCGGTGTGGGGCTGGTGGCGCTGGGGTTCGGACACCGGCGACACCTGGGAGTGCAACAGCTGGTACGCGGCCGCGTCGCACGTCGGCTGAGCCGCGCGGTCCCGTCCCGGATGTCGGAGGCGGTCCCTAGACTCACGGTGTGACTTCACCGACCACGCAGCCAGCCACCTCCGCCGCCGCCCCGACCGCGGGTGGTGACCGGCCGACGTTGCTGCTGCTGGACGGGCACTCGATCGCCTACCGCGCCTTCTTCGCACTGCCCGCGGAGAACTTCAAGACCGTCACCGGGCAGACCACGAACGCCGTCTACGGCTTCACCGCCATGCTGATCAACCTGCTCAGGGACGAGAAGCCGACGCACGTGGCCGCCGCCTTCGACGTCTCCCGCGCGACCTTCCGCACCGAGGCGTACCCGGCGTACAAGGCGAATCGCAGCGCCACCCCGGACGAGTTCCGCGGCCAGGTCGAGCTGACCAAGGACGTGCTCGCCGCGCTCGGCATCCCGGTGATGGCGATCGAGGGCTACGAGGCCGACGACGTGATCGCCACCATCACCACCCAGGCGCTGCGCGACGGCTTCCGGATCCTGGTCGTCACCGGCGACCGCGACGCCATCCAGCTGGTGAACGACGACGTCACCGTGCTGTACCCGCGCAAGGGCGTCTCCGACCTGACCCGCTTCACCCCCGAGGAGGTGCAGGCCAAGTACGGCCTCACCCCCGCCCAGTACCCGGACTACGCGGCGCTGCGCGGCGACCCGAGCGACAACCTGCCCGGCATCCCCGGCGTCGGTGAGAAGACCGCGGCCAAGTGGATCCGCGAGTACGGCGACCTGGCCGCGCTGGTCGACCGGGTGGACGAGGTCAAGGGCAAGGTCGGCGAGGCACTGCGCGCCAACCTGAGCAGCGTGGTGCTGAACCGGCAACTCACCGAGATGGTGAAGGACGTCCCGCTGCCGTACACCCCGGAGCAGCTGGCCAAGGCGCCGTGGGATCGGAACAAGATCCACCAGCTCTTCGACGACCTGGAGTTCCGGGTGCTGCGCGACCGGATCTTCGAGACGCTGGCCCCGCCGGAGCCGGAGGCGGAGTCCGGCTTCGAGATCAGCGGCGGCGCGCTGGAGGTCGGCGCGGTCGGCGAGTGGCTCACCACGCACGCGAAAGCCGGTGCGCGGCACGGCCTCTCGGTGGTCGGCAGCGGCAGCCCGGCCGCCGGTGACGTGCGCGCGCTCGCCATCGCCGCGGCGGACGGCGAGGGCGGCTACATCGACACGACGGTGCTCACCCCGGAGGACGAGGCCGCGCTCGGCGCCTGGCTGGCCGACCCGGCGGTGCCGAAGGCGCTGCACGAGGCGAAGGCCGCCATGCACGCGCTGCGCGGCCGCGGCTGGAGCCTCGGCGGCCTCGCCACCGACACCGCGCTCGCCGCCTACCTGGTGCGCCCGGGCCAGCGCAGCTTCAACCTGGACGATCTCTCGCTTCGCTACCTGCGCCGCGAGCTGCGTGCCGAGGTGGACGAGACCCCGCAGCTCTCGCTCCTCGACGAGGAGGACGCCGCCGACGTCGAGCTGGCCACCGCCGAGATGCTGCGCGCCCGCGCCGTCGCCGACCTGGCCGACGCGCTCGACGAGGAGCTGGCGAAGATCGAGTCGGTGCCGCTGCTCACCGAGATGGAGCTGCCGCTGCTCGGCGTGCTCGCCGGCCTGGAGGAGTCCGGCATCGCGGTCGACACCGACCAGCTCGGCACGCTGCAGCGCACCTTCGCGGACAAGGTGAACGACGCCGCCGAGGCGGCCTACGGCGTGATCGGCAAGCAGATCAACCTGGGCTCGCCCAAGCAGCTGCAGGTGGTGCTCTTCGACGAGCTGGACATGCCGAAGACCAAGCGCACCAAGACCGGCTACACCACCGACGCGGACGCGCTGGAATCGCTCTTCGAGAAGACCGAGCACCCCTTCCTGGAGCACCTGCTCGCGCACCGCGACGCCACCCGGCTCAAGGTGACGGTGGACGGGCTGCTCAAGGCGGTCGCCGACGACGGCCGCATCCACACCACCTTCAACCAGACCATCGCCGCCACCGGCCGGCTGTCGTCGACCGAGCCGAATCTGCAGAACATCCCGATCCGCACCGACACCGGCAGGCAGATCCGCGACACCTTCGTGGTCGGCGCCGGCTACGCCGAACTCATGACCGCCGACTACAGCCAGATCGAGATGCGGATCATGGCGCACCTCTCCGGCGACGAGGGGCTGATCGAGGCCTTCAACTCCGGCGAGGACCTGCACACCTTCGTGGCGTCGAAGGCCTTCGACATCCCGATCTCCGAGGTGCACCCGGAGATGCGGCGGCGGATCAAGGCCATGTCCTACGGCCTGGCCTACGGGCTCAGCGCCTTCGGCCTCTCCGCGCAGCTCAAGATCAGCACCGCCGAGGCGAAGGAGCAGATGGAGACCTACTTCGCCCGCTTCGGCCGGATCAGGGACTACCTGTACGAGGTGGTGGAGCAGGCCCGCAAGGTCGGCTACACGCAGACGCTCTTCGGCCGCCGCCGCTACCTGCCCGATCTGGACACCAGCAACCGGCAGCGCCGCGAGGCCGCCGAGCGGATGGCGCTGAACGCGCCGATCCAGGGCACCGCCGCCGACATCATCAAGGTCGCCATGATCAACGTGCACAATGCCGTCGCGGCCGCCGGGCTGCGCTCCCGGATGCTGCTGCAGATCCACGACGAGCTGGTCTTCGAGGTCGCCGACGGCGAGCGGGCCGAGCTGGAGCGGCTGGCCCGCGAGGAGATGTCGGCGGTGCTCGAGATGTCGGTGCCGCTGGACGTCTCGGTGGGCACCGGGCGCAGCTGGAACGCCGCCGCGCACTGACCCCCTTCGCCGCCTGCGAACCAAGTGTTGCGATCAGGGTGAGTCGTACGGGGGTCTTCGCTGGGGGGTAGCTCTACGGTAGGCGTGTCATATGAGCGTTCCCGCATACGAGTGCGAAGGATACTTCCGCATGACCGTCACCGATCAGCTGCTCGAGAACAACGCCGCCTACGCCGCGACCTTCACCGGTCCGCTGCCGCTGCCCCCCGCCAAGGGCGTGGCCGTGCTGGCCTGCATGGACGCCAGGATCAACGTCTACGGCGTGCTCGGCCTGAACGAGGGTGAGGCGCACGTCATCCGCAATGCGGGCGGCGTCGTCACCGCGGACGAGATCCGGTCGCTGGCGATCAGCCAGCGGCTGCTCGGCACCCGCGAGATCATCCTCATCCACCACACCGACTGTGGAATGCTGACCTTCACCGACGACGACTTCAAGAAGTCGATCCAGGACGAGGTCGGGATCAAGCCGGAGTGGTCCGCGGAGGCCTTCGGCGATCTGGACACCGACGTGCGGCAGTCCATCGCGCGGATCGAGGCCAGCCCGTACATCCCGCACAAGGAGGCCATCCGCGGCTTCGTCTTCGACGTCGCCACCGGCAAGCTGAACGAGGTCGTCTGACCCGTCGCCCGCGGCAACCGGCCCGCGCGAGCCCCCGGCTCGCGCGGGCCGCTCCGCGTCAGAACTCCAGCGCGCCCCGCGCGGGCCAGGCGCCGTCGGCGCGGTGCTGCTGCACCACCCGGACCCAGACCTGCCAGGCCGCCGTCCCGGCCGGCCGGTAGCGGTTGGTGTCCAGGTCCAGGGTCAGCTCGAAATCCTCGTCCGGCTCGGGGGAGCGGCCGGTGCAGCGCGCCGCGACCAGGTAGCGGGCGGAGCGGTCGTCACCGTTGCCCAGCTCGTACTCGACCCGCCAGCGCACCGGGTGGATGCGGACCCCGCGCGGCTCCCGGCCGCCCTCGCCCGCCGCGCTGTAATCGGCGGCCACCTCGTACTCGCCGAGCGCGGTGTACTCGTAGACCTCCCCGCTGGCCGAGTCGACCACGAAGCGCACCGGCGCCGCCTCCTCGGGCAGCGGCGTGCAGACCCAGCCGCGCTCGAAGGGCACCGAGCGGAACGTCAGCCCCGGCCCGAGGAGCTCCGTCAGATGGTGTTCGGCGCGCACTGTGTCGTCGGTCGGCTGGATCATGCTCGCTCTTCTCTTCCCCCGCGGCCTTGCCCGCGAAAGCGATTCGCGGACTTCTTCTTTCGGCACGACGCCGGCTACGCCGTCCGACACTGGGTTGGACGCGCGGTGTGAGCCGGCGGTTCCGCACTGTGACCGGGGCGACGTTCGCCCGGATGGCGCATGAGTTGCGAACTCCGGGCCGCTGGATCGGACCGTGCGGTCCTCATGCGCGCCGCGCACTGCCGCGCCGTGCCCGTGACCCGGCCCACAGCACCCGTCGTGAGCTGCGCGAACACTACTTGCCGGTATCGGTGAAACCGGGTGTTAACGCGGTTGCCATCCCCGGACGACATCCCTATTGTGAAAGCCGTGCCGTACCCCGCCCGCCACCGCGCCGCAGCGCTCGATATCGCAGACCGCGATCGCGCCGCGCGCATTCCGCTCACCGCGATGGTGGCGCGGCGACTTCTCGTAGTAGCTCGCCGTAGCGAGGTCTGATCCGGACCAGCCCCCTCGCTGCGGGCTTCCTCGAACGTTACTGCTGGTCACCCCTGTTTCATTCGGACACACTCTCCGGGAAGACCGAATCTGCCATGACCATGTTGACTCTCGACATCGATACGTTCCGGACCGCCGCCCCCGCTGCCCTGCGGGCCGAGTGCGCCGGTCTCACCGACTCCGACTTCCAAGCCCGCTACTGCGCTGAGCAGGGCCCGATCCGGCTCGGCGACTGGTCGCCCGCGGACAGCCGCAGCGCCTGCTTCACCGCGACCATCGAATTCGCCGACCGGCTGCGCAGCGTGGTCGCCACCGGCAGCCCGGTGGCGGCGCTGACCTCGGCGCTCTACAGCGAGGGGTACCCGGTCGAGCTGCTGCAGTTCCATCAGCGCACGACCGCCGCCGGGACCGCGACCTTCGTCCGCTGCGAGCTGAACGGCCGCAGGGGCTGGGGCGCCGCGCTCGCCGACGACGGCCTGGAATCCACCGTCCGCGCCATGATCGCGGGCGTGAACGGGCTCGGTGCCTGACCGGCACCTCCCGGACGAACCGAGGGCCGCTCACGGATCGTGAGCGGCCCTCGTCGTCGGTGCGCGCTACTCGGCGGGCTGCTGCTCCGCGAGCTGCTTGCGCACGTCGTCCATGTCCAGCGCCTTCACCTGGGAGACCAGGTCCTCCAGCGCGGCCGGGGGCAGCGCGCCGGGCTGTGCGAAGACCAGCACGCCCTCGCGGAAGGCCATGATCGTCGGGATCGAGCGGATGTTGGCGGCGGCGGCGAGGCTCTGCTCGGCCTCGGTGTCCACCTTGCCGTGCACCACGTCGGGGTGCTTGTCCGCGGACGCCTCGAAGGTGGGCGCGAAGCTCTTGCAGGGGCCGCACCACGAGGCCCAGAAATCGACGAGTACCACGTCGTTCCCGGTCACAACCTCGTCGAAGTTCTGCTGGGTCAGCGTCTGGGTGGCCATGTCGTCCTCTCGTTGCGTGTGCCTGCTGTAACGCGGGCCTGCCGTTCTATGTTCCACGAACAGTCCACTCGCGGCGCCGATCGCCGTCCCATCGGCGAATACCCGCGACCGTCGCCGGGGAATCACCGTCGGCCGCGATCAGCTCGATCGCCGCGCCGAGCCGCTCCGGCGGCAGCCGCCTGGCCAGCGTCACGTGCGGGGTCCAGGCATCCGGCTTCGCGGTGCCGGGAACGCCCGGCGCGGCGCCGATCGCGGCGTGCACCCGGCGGTGCAGCGCGAGCAGCGCGCGCGTCGGGATCACGAGCCGCACCAGGACGAGTCGTTCGATGCCGAAGACGATCGGGCTGCCGAGCGTGACCGGGAACGGCTCGAACTCCAGCTCGGACAGCGCGGCCTCGGCCCCGGGGGTCAGCTCGGCGGCGACCGCGGCGGTGATGTGCGGCCGGTTCGAGGCCCCGGTGTGCGCGGCCTGGCTCGGCAGCCCGGCGGCGGCGAGCGCCCGCCACTGCGCCCGCACCGCGGACTCGGCCGCCGCGTCCAGCAGCAGTTCGACGGACTGCACCATGATCGTCCGACGGTAACCGACCCCGCCGACCCGCGTGCCGGAACCGCGCGCCACGATGAGCGGGTGAGCGGAAGCACGGAGGGCGGGCTGCGGCTCGGCGTACTCGACGGCGACGGGATCGGGCCGGAGGTGGTCGCGGCCACCACGACGGTGGTCGACGCGGCGCTGGCCGCGGCGGGGGCGCCGCCGGTGGAGTGGGTGCCGCTGCCGTTCGGGCGCACCGCGCTGGACGAGTTCGGCGACGCGGTGCCGGAGCGGACGCTGCGCGAGCTGGAGCGGCTGGACGCCTGGATCCTCGGCCCGCACGACAATGCCTCCTACCCCGGCGGGCACGCCGACCCGCCGAGCGGCCGGATTCGCAGGCACTTCCGGCTCTTCGCCAATATCCGCCCGGCCAGGGCGTTTCCCGGCGTGCGCGCGGCGGCGCCCGATATCGACCTGGTGATCGTGCGGGAGAACACCGAGGGCTTCTACGCCGACCGGAACATGGCGATCGGGTCGGGGGAGTTCGCCCCGACCCCGGATGTCGCGCTCTCCGTCGGGCTGATCACCAGGGCGGGCAGCACCGCCATCGCGCACGAGGCGTTCCGGCTGGCGAGGGCGCGGCGCGGGCACCTCACCATCGTGCACAAGGCCAATGTGCTGCCGCTGACCATGGGGCTGTTCCGGTCGGTCTGCTACGAGATCGCCGCGGAGTACCCGGAGGTCGCGGTGAGCGACGAGCACGTCGACGCCGCCGCCGCGCACCTGGTGCGCGCCCCCGCCGACTACGACGTGCTGGTGACCGAGAACCTGTTCGGCGACATCCTCTCCGATCTCGCCGGTGAGCTGAGCGGATCGCTCGGCATCGCGCCGTCGGTGAACTGCTCGGCGCGCAAGGCCATGGCGCAGGCGGTGCACGGCGCCGCGCCGGACATCGCGGGCCGCGGCATCGCGAATCCGGTTGCGCTGCAGGGCAGTGCTGCGCTGTTGCTGCGGCGGCTCGGTGAGCGCGGCGCCGATCCACGGGTGCTGACGGCGGCCGGTGCGCTGGAGGCCGCGCTCGGTGCCGTGCTGGCCGCGGGGGTGGCCACCCCCGACCTCGGCGGCACCGCTACCACCAGCGAATTCACCGGGGCCGTCGAGCGCGCGCTCGGCACGCCGTAATGCCACCGGCGGGAACCGTCCGGCATTAATGTTCGGTTACTGTGCCCACACGGACGGTGCCGGTCGCCTAGATTTGCCGGACGGGCGGTGCCGCCCGGGTTGTGCGATTCCGACGTGCGTGGAGGTCTGCTGTGGCTGTTCGATCGGTGCTCGGCAGGGGCGCCCTGCGGGTGATGTGCGTCATCGCCGGGGGCGCGCTGGTCCTGACCGGGTGTACCAGCAATACCGAGGACGCGGGCTCCGGGAACGAGGCGGAGAAGGTGCAGGTCGACAAGGTCGACGCCATCGCCGCGCAGCTGCCGGACAAGCAGAAGCAGGCGGGCAAGCTGGTGATCGGGGTGAACGTCCCCTACCAGCCGAACGAGTACAAGGACGCCTCCGGCAAGATCGTCGGCTTCGACGTCGACCTGATGAACGCGGTGACGGCCGTGCTCGGGGTGCAGGCCGAGTACGTGGAGTCCGCGTTCGAGAAGATCATCCCGGCCATCCAGGCGGGCACCTACGACGTCGGCATGTCCTCGATCACCGACTCCAAGGAGCGCGAGGAGCAGGTCGACTTCACCACCTACTTCAACGCGGGCATCCAGTGGGCGCAGCAGGCGGGTAAGCCGGTCGACCCGGAGAACGCCTGCGGCAAGCGGGTCGCGGTGCAGGCCACCACCGTCGAGCACACCGACGAGGTGCCGGCCAAGAGCGCGGCCTGCGTGGCAGCGGGCAAGCCCGCCATCGACATCCAGGCCTTCGACGAGCAGAGCCAGGCCACCAACGCACTGGTGCTCGGGCAGGTCGACGCCATGTCCGCCGACTCGCCGGTGACCGCCTACGCGATCAAGCAGGGCGGCGGCAAGATCGAATCCGCCGGGTCGGTCTTCGACTCCGCGCCGTACGGCTGGGCCGTGCCGAAGGGCTCGCCGCTGGCGGCCGCGCTGCAGAAGGCGGTGCAGCACCTGATCGACAGCGGGCAGTACAAGACGATCACCGACAACTGGGGTGTGCAGGACGGCGCCATCACCACCTCGGTGATCAACGGCGCGACGAACTGAGATGACGGTCGACACCACCGAGCCGGCGAGCGCCGAGCCGGAGCCGATCAAGGCGGTTCCGCTGCGCAGGCCGGGCCGCTGGCTCGCGGCCGCGCTGATCCTGGCGCTGGTCGGGCTCTTCCTCTACGGCGCCGCCACCAACGAGGCCTACCGGTGGGACACCTACTGGGCCTACCTGCGCGACGAGCGCATCGTCGCGGGCGCGGTGGTGACCCTCGAGCTCACCGTGCTGGCCATGGTGATCGCGGTACTGCTCGGCACGGTCCTCGCGGTCATGCGGCTCTCGCCGAACCCGGTGCTGCGCGCGAGCGCCTGGGTGTACCTGTGGATCTTCCGCGGCACCCCGGTCTTCGTGCAGCTGGTGTTCTGGGGGCTCTTCCCCTCGCTGTACCGGCAGATCCAGCTCGGGGTGCCGTTCGGGCCGAGCTTCTTCGAACTGGACGTGCAGGGGCTGCAGGCCGCGTTCACCTTCGCGGTGATCGGGCTCGGGCTGAACGAGGCCGCGTACATGGCCGAGATCGTGCGCGCCGGGATCAACTCGGTGGGCGAGGGGCAGCGCGAGGCGTCGGTGGCGCTCGGCATGTCCTGGAGCCAGACCATGCGCCGCACGGTGCTGCCGCAGGCCATGCGGGTGATCATCCCGCCCACCGGCAACGAGCTGATCGGCATGCTCAAGACCACGTCGCTGGTGACCGCGATCCCGCTCAGCACCGACCTCTACGGCCGGGCCCGCGACATCTACGGCGTGAACTTCCAGCCGATCCCGCTGCTCCTGGTCACCGCGACCTGGTACCTGGCCATCACCAGCGTGCTCATGGTCGGGCAGTACTACCTGGAGCGGTACTACTCGCGCGGGGCCTCCCGCCAGCTCACCGCCAAGCAGCTGCGGGAGCTGGCCGAGGCGCAGAAGGTGGTGGAGCCGCGGTGACCGAACCGATGATCCGGGCGGACCGGGTGTGCAAGAGCTTCGGTGCGCTCCGGGTGCTGCGCGGGATCTCGCTGGAGGTGTCGCACGGCGAGGTGCTCTGCCTGATCGGGCCGTCCGGCTCCGGCAAGTCCACCTTCCTGCGCTGCATCAACCACCTGGAGGTGGTGAACGCGGGCAGGCTCTACGTGGACGGCGAGCTGGTCGGCTACCGGGAGAAGAACGGCAAGCTCTACGAGCTGCACCCGCGGGTCGCGGCCAGGCAGCGGCGCGAGATCGGCATGGTGTTCCAGCACTTCAACCTGTTCCCGCACCGCACCGCGCTGGAGAACCTGATCGAGGCGCCGACCCAGGTGAAGGGGATTCGCAAGGCGGACGCGGTGACGCGGGCCAAGGAGCTGCTGGACCGGGTCGGCATGGTGGAGAAGGCGAACGCCTACCCCGCGCAGCTCTCCGGCGGGCAGCAGCAGCGGGTCGCCATCGCCAGGGCGCTGGCCATGGATCCCAAGCTCATGCTCTTCGACGAGCCCACCTCAGCGCTCGACCCGGAGCTGGTCGGCGAGGTGCTCACCGTCATGCGCGAGCTGGCCGCCTCCGGGATGACCATGGTGGTGGTGACGCACGAGATGGGGTTCGCCCGCGAGGTCGCCGACCAGCTGGTGTTCATGGACGGCGGGGTCGTGGTGGAGTCGGGGAAGCCGAAGGAGGTGCTCGCGGCGCCGAAACAGGAGCGCACGCAGGCATTCCTGTCCCGGCTGCTGTAGGGCCGTCGGCGGCGCTGCCCGGCGTTCGCGCGCCCGGTGGCGGAGCGTGTTGTCGCGGATCGGCGCGCAGCACCGGTCAGCAGGGGCCGGGTGGGGAGTCAGGCCGGAGCGAAGGCCGAGCGGAGTGCGGTGACCAGGGCCGTGGCGGCGGGGCCGCGGGATTGCTCGGCGTTCCAGGCCAGGGCGAGGCGGCCGCGGATCTCGGGGACGAGCGGGATGGCGCGGACGCCGAATGCTTCCGCCTCCTCGGGTCCGAGCCCGGGAACGATGGCGATCCCGAACCCGCGCGCCGCGAGCCGGAGCAGCAGCGGGGGAGCCGCCGCCTCGAACGCCACCTCGGCGCGGAACCCCGCCGCCGCGCACGCCGTCTCCAGCTCGGCCCTGACCCCGGTGCCGGTCGGCAGGCAGATCAGCGGCCGGTCGCGCAGCGCGCGCACCCGCAGCGTCGGCCCGTACCCCTCGGCATCGGCGGCGACCGCCGCGACCACCGGGGTGTCCAGGATGATCTGCAACCCGAGCCGGGGGTCGGGCGGGTCGCTGGTGAGCGAGACCAGTGCCGCGTCCAGCTCCCCGCGCAGCACCGCCGCCAGCATCTCGGCGGAGATGTCCTCGGTGAGGCCGATCGAGATCCCCGGGTGCGCGGCGTGGAACCCGGCGAGCGCACCGGCGACGTCGAACTCGTCCGCGGTGGCGCCGGAGATGAGCCCGATCCGCACCTGCCCGCGCAGCAGCCCGGTGAACTCGTCCGCCACCTGCCCGGCCCGCTCCGCCGCGGCAAGCGCCGCCCTGGCGTGCGGCAGCACCGCCGCCCCCGCCTCGGTGAGCGTGACCCGCCTGCCGCCCCGGTGCAGCAGCGGCAGCCCGAGCTCCTTCTCCAGCTGCGCGATCTGCGCGCTGAGCCCCGGCTGGGTGATGTGCAGCCGCTCGGCGGCCCGGGTGAAGCCGCCCGCCTCGGCGATCGCGACGAAGTAGCGCAGGTGCCGCAGTTCCATAACCGACACTTATCCGATCCATCAGAACTATCTGTTTCACTTCTAGCCTACCGCGCGCAAGGGTGGGGCCATGGACAGTTTCCAGACCGCTTACGCCCACAACCCCGACCTGACCGTCGAACCGCGCAGCGCCGACGAGGTCGCCGCCGCCGTCCGGCACGCCGCCGAGCGGGACCTGCCGATCGGTGTGCAGGCCACCGGCCACGGCCTCTCCGTTCCGCTGGACGGCGGCGTCCTGATCAGCACCGCCCGGCTGGACGGCCTGCGGATCGACCCGGAGACCCGGATCGCCCGGGTCGAGGCGGGCGTCCGCGCCGGCGCGCTGCTCGAGGCCGCCGCCGAGCACGGCCTCGCCCCGCTCTCCGGCTCCTCGCCATCGGTGAGCGTCGTCGGCTACCTGCTCGGCAGCGGCCTCGGGCTGCTCGCCAGGACCTACGGCTACGCCGCCGACCGGGTGCGCGCGCTGGAGCTGGTCACCGCCGACGGCGAGCGGCACCGGCTGGAGCCGGGCGACGCGCTGTTCGGCGCGGTATTCGGCACCGTCGGCAACTTCGGCGTGGTCACCGCCGTCGAGCTGGAGCTGCTCCCGGTGGCCGAGATCTACGGCGGCCAGCTCGTCTTCGATGCCGAACTCACCGAGCCGCTGCTCGACGCCTGGCGCGCCTGGGCCGCGACCGCGCCGGATACCGTGACCACCTCCGCCGGGCTGCTCACCTACCCCGACCTCGAACAGCTGCCGCCGTTCCTGCGCGGCCGCTCGGTGGTGAGCCTGCGGATCGCCGTCGACGGCAGCGCGGCCGAGGGGGAGCGGCTGGTCGCGCCGCTGCGCGCGGTCGGCGAGCCGATCACCGACGACCTGCGGATCATGCCGTACGCGGAGTCGGGCAGCATCCATCGCGAGCCGCCGGAGCCGCACGGCTACGCCGCCACCAATGCCCTCCTCGCCCACTTCGACGCCGCCGCTCAGCGCGCATTGCTCGCCGCCACCGGCCCGGAGACCGTGGTCGACATCAGGCAACTCGGTGGCGCGCTGCGCGAGCCGGGCAGGTCCGGCGCGGCCATCGACTTCCGGGAGGCGGAGTTCCTGGTCCGGGTGGTCACGGCAGCCGACGGCCCCGGCTCGGTCCCCGCGCTCGACGCGGTGCGCACCGCCCTGGAGCCGGTGACCCTCGGCCACCAGCTCGGCTTCCTCTACGGCGCGGGCGATATCGCCGACGAGGCGCAGACCAGGGCCGCTTTCACCCCGGAGACCTACCGCGGGCTGGCCGCGCTCAAGGCCGAGTACGACCCCGCCGCCCGCTTCCGCGCCACCCGCGCCATCGTGCCCGCGCACTGAACCGTCCTCCCTGCTATCGTGGTGATATCACTTTGATACTGGGAGGATGTCATGAAGTTTCGACCCGCATGGCACGTCAACGGGTTCGCGGTCCTGGTGGCGTGGTTCGTGCTCACACTCGGGTTCGGCGCGGCGGCGGTCTACGGCTTCGTGGTCGCGAGCCGCGACGGCAGCGCCCCGGCGCTGGTCGCGGCCATCGCCGCGGTCGTCCTGGCGGTCGTGGTGCTGATCCTGGCCAGCGGCCTGATCGTGGTGAACCCGAACGAGGCCAAGATCGTCCAGTTCTTCGGCCGGTACATCGGCTCGGTCAGCGAGCCCGGGTTCTTCGCGGTGCTCCCGCTCACCGACCGCAAGAGCATCTCGCTGCGGGTGCGCAACTTCGAGACGCAGAAGTTGAAGGTCAACGACGCCGACGGCAGCCCGGTCGAGATCGCCGCGGTCGTGGTCTACCGGGTGGTGGACAGCTTCAAGGCGGCCTTCGCGGTGGACGACTACGAGGAGTACGTGGCGACCCAGTCCGAGGCGGCGGTCCGGCACCTGGCCACCACGCACCCGTACGACGCGCACGAGGCGGGCACCAGCCTGCGGGACGGCGCCGAGGTCGCCCAGGAGCTGACCGTCGAGCTGGGCGAGCGCACCGAACTGGCGGGCATCGAGGTGCTGGAGGCCAGGATCACCCACCTCGCCTACGCGCCGGAGATCGCCCAGGCGATGCTGGTGCGGCAGCAGGCCGCGCAGATCGTCGCGGCGCGCACCCGGATCGTGGAGGGCGCGGTCGGCATGGTCGGGCTCGCGCTGGACCGGCTCAGCGAGCAGGGCGTGGTCGAGCTGGACGAGGAGCGCCGCGCCGCGATGGTCTCCAACCTGCTGGTGGTGCTCTGCGGCGACCGGGCGACGCAGCCCGTGGTCAACGCGGGCTCGCTCTACAACTGAGCGGGGCCCGGATGGCCGAACGCAAGAAACTCCTGCTCCGCCTCGACCCGGCGGTGTACGACGCGATCGCCAGGTGGGCCGCCGACGACCTGCGCAGTGTGAACTCCCAGATCGAATTCGCGCTCCGGCTCGCGCTCGACCAGGCGGGCCGGAATCCGAAAAGCGGTCGGGTCGGACGGGATTCGGCCACCGCGGACGACTCGGAGTCCTGACGGGTCGCGGTAGTGGAGCGCGTGCCATCGGCACCCGCTCCGCTACCGTGTCCGCGTGCCGCTCTCCTTCGACCTCACCGGAATGCAGGCGCTGGACGACAGCACCTGGGGGGATCCGGTCACCCGCGACGTGGTCGCCGTGCACTACTTCGACATCGCGCCGGAGCTGCCCGCCGGGCTGGACGACGCCGAGACGCTGCGGCGCAGGCTCGCCGAGCACCACGCCGCCTCCGGCTGCCTGATCGAGGCGCTCGTCATCTGGGTGGACTCGCTGCCCGCGCTGCTCCGGGTGGAGAAGGTGCCGATGCCCTTCGCGCCGGGCAAGTTGGCCTATTCCGCCTCGATCCTGGTGCCGCGGGCGCGGTGCAGCGCCGTGCTGCAGATCATCTGCCCCGAGGTGGGGGATCCGATCGCCCGCGAGGTGGTGGTCACCCAGCAGGCCGAGACCAGGAACCGCAGGCGCGGGCACCCGTACGCGCCGGGGCTGCAGGGCAGGCTCCCCTTCACCTCCGCGGACGACGTGCGCTGGGACGAGAGCTTCCCCGACCACCCGCTCAGCCGGGCCAGGCGCTGGGTGGTGCGGACCGTGCCGACGGTCGAGGTCGACCCGGAGTTCGCCGCGCTGGAGCCGTACCCGGGTTGAGCCCTCAGGGCTTGCGGGTCACAAAGATGGCGGTGCCGGGGAAGATCTCGCCGCGCAGCGGGCTCCACTGCCCCCACTCCCGATCCAGCCACTCCGGCCAGTCCGGCTCGACGATGTCGTCCAGCAGCAGCCCGGCCCCGACGATCTCGCGCACCCGGTCGCCGACCGTGCGGTGGTGCTCCACGTAGACCGGGGTGCCGTCGGCGCCGGTCTCGACGTACGGGCTGCGGTCGAAGTAGGACTGCTGTGCGACCAGCCCCGCCGGGCCGGGATCGTCCGGGAAGATCCAGCGCATCGGGTGGTTCACCGCGAACACCCAGCGCCCGCCCGGCCGCAGCACCCTGGCCACCTCGCGCATGACCGCCGCCGAGTCGGCCACGAAGGGCACCGCGCCGAAGGCCGAGCAGGCCAGGTCGAAGCTGGAGTCCGGGAACGGCAGTGCCTCGGCGTCGGCCTGCACCAGCGGCACCACCGGCCCGCCGCGCGCCATCACCGCGACGCCGCGGCGCAGCATGCCCGCCGAGATGTCCAGCCCGACCGGGCGCGCGCCGTTGCTCGCCAGCCAGCGCGCGCAGGGCGCCGAGCCGCAGCCGATCTCCAGCACGTCCCGCCCGGCGACCGGGCCGAGCAGGTGCCAGTCGCCCTCGTGCAGCCCCTCCGGGCACCAGACGAACTCACCGCCGGGGGTGTCGACGCCGAGGAAGTTCGCGTGCTCGCGGTGGTAGTCGGCGGCATCGGCGTCCCACCAGCGCCGATTGGCCGTGCTGCTGGCGGCCGAGCCGGCCGGGACACGGGCGACGGCGGTCACCCCGAGGTCGGCCTCTGCGGTCGCGTGGCGGTGGTCGGACACCCGGGTGAGCCTAGTCTTGCTGCGGATTTCGGCGCTTCCGGCCCGGTTTGCCCGGGCGTGATCGGGTGCCGTAGGCTGATTCGCGAGTGACGACTGTACTGGCGTACCGATCACCGGGGTTCTCGAATGCGGGGTTTCCGGGGTGAGCCGGTCATAGCACAGGGTATCGGGCCGGGTACACTCGGCGCGCCTCCCGAAACACTCCGCGCTCGGAATATCCGGCGGCCACGCCGGGTTTCGTCAGGCGATGCGTGCGGTACGTTCATTGTGTCCGTCGTCGCATCGTCGCGGTGATTTCGCAGCGTACCGAAAGTTCCAATGTCCGCAACCGACCACAATCCGTCCGGAGCACACCGACACATGCCCACCACCGTCACCTCGCCGCAGGTAGCCGTCAACGACATCGGCTCCGCCGAGGACTTCCTCGCCGCCATCGACGCCACGATCAAGTACTTCAACGACGGCGACATCGTCGAAGGAACCATCGTCAAGGTCGATCGCGACGAGGTCCTGCTCGACATCGGTTACAAGACCGAAGGCGTCATTCCTTCCCGTGAGCTCTCCATCAAACACGATGTCGACCCGAACGAGGTCGTTTCCGTTGGCGATGAGGTGGAAGCCCTGGTCCTCACCAAGGAGGACAAGGAAGGCCGCCTGATCCTGTCGAAGAAGCGGGCGCAGTACGAGCGTGCGTGGGGCACCATCGAGGAGCTCAAGGAGAAGGACGAGGCCGTCAAGGGCACCGTCATCGAGGTCGTCAAGGGCGGCCTGATCCTCGATATCGGGCTCCGTGGCTTCCTCCCGGCCTCGCTGGTCGAGATGCGCCGGGTCCGCGATCTGCAGCCGTACGTCGGCAAGGAGATCGAGGCCAAGATCATCGAGCTGGACAAGAACCGCAACAACGTGGTGCTGTCCCGCCGCGCCTGGCTGGAGCAGACCCAGTCCGAGGTGCGCAGCGAGTTCCTGCACCAGCTGCAGAAGGGCCAGGTCCGCAAGGGTGTGGTCTCCTCCATCGTCAACTTCGGCGCGTTCGTCGATCTCGGCGGTGTCGACGGCCTGGTGCACGTCTCCGAGCTGTCCTGGAAGCACATCGACCACCCGTCCGAGGTCGTCGAGGTCGGCAACGAGGTCACCGTCGAGGTGCTCGACGTCGATCTGGATCGCGAGCGCGTCTCGCTGTCGCTGAAGGCGACCCAGGAGGATCCGTGGCGGCAGTTCGCCCGGACCCACGCGATCGGCCAGATCGTGCCGGGCAAGGTCACCAAGCTGGTTCCCTTCGGCGCCTTCGTCCGGGTCGAGGAGGGCATCGAGGGCCTGGTGCACATCTCCGAGCTGGCCGAGCGCCACGTCGAGGTGCCGGACCAGGTCGTGGCGGTCGGCGACGACGCCATGGTCAAGGTCATCGACATCGACCTGGAGCGGCGCCGGATCTCGCTGTCGCTGAAGCAGGCGAACGAGGACTACAACTCCGAGTTCGACCCGTCGAAGTACGGCATGGCCGACAGCTACGACGAGCAGGGCAACTACATCTTCCCCGAGGGCTTCGACTCCGAGACCAACGAATGGCTCGACGGTTTCGAGAAGCAGCGCGAGGAGTGGGAGGGCCGCTACGCCGAGGCGGAGCGTCGCCACAAGATGCACACCGCGCAGATCGAGAAGATGGCGGCCGACGCTGCGGCCGAGGCCGCGAACGGTGGCGGCTCGTCGAACTACTCGTCGGAGTCCGGCGGCGGTTCGCAGTCCTCGTCCAGCTCCGCGCCGGAGTCGTCGGGTGGCTCGCTCGCCAGCGACGCGCAGCTCGCCGCGCTGCGCGAGAAGCTGTCGGGCAACGCCTGATCCGCTCAGCAGTACACCGAAGGCCCCGATCCGCGCGGATCGGGGCCTTCGGGCTTTCCGGGGTCAGCCCGCGGCGCGGGCCGCGATGATCGCGGCCAGCTCGGCGGGGCGCTCCTCGGGAATCCAGTGCGCGGCGTCCAGGGTCTCGGCGCGGAACGGGCCGGTCGCGTAGCGCGCGGTCAGCTCCGCGCAGCGGCGCGACATGAACACGTCACGGCTGCCGCGCACGTGCGTGGTCGGCACCGCGACCGGGCGCCGCGCCTGCCGCGGGTCAACGATCGGCATGGCCCGGTACCACTGCAGCCCGTAGTGCAGCGCGCCGCCGTCGACCACCTCGCGCAGCAGCCGGTCCCACTGCTCGCCGTCCAGGCCGGAGAGCCTGGTCGCGTAGTGCCGCAGCCGCGGCGCCGCGGCCGCCCGGAACGCGCGGGCCAGCACGAACTCCGGCAGCACCGGCAGCTGGAACAGCAGCATGTACCCGGTGCGCAGCGCCTGCGTGCTGCTCCCGAGCGAGCGCAGGAACGCCATCGGGTGTGGCGCCGAGACCGAGGTGAGGGTGCGCACCAGATCCGGGCGAGCGGCCGCGGCCGACCAGGCCACGATCGAACCCCAGTCGTGACCGACCAGGTGTACCGGACCGCACCCGAGCGTCTCGATCAGGGCGGCGGTGTCGCCGACCAGCGCGCGCACCCGGTAGGCGTACCGGCCGCGCGGCCGCGCCCCCGGCGCGTAACCGCGCTGGTCGGGGGCGATCGTGCGATACCCGCGCTCGTGCAGGAAGGGGGCGAGCCGGTCCCACTGCCGCGCGTTCTGCGGGAAGCCGTGCAGCAGGACGACCGGGGTGCCGTCCGCGGGCCCGGAGTCCGTCACGTCGAAGACGAGCCCGTCGTTGGTGTACGAGGTCAGCCGGGTCATGCCGCGACGGTAACCGGGGGCGGGCGGTGCCGGCCGATTCCCGCGGTGGCATTTCGGGACACCGGGACGACAAAGGCCCGGCCGCGGGGGCCGGGCCACAGCTCGCGCGAGTTCAGTTGGCGGTGGCCGGAATCCAGCGGGCGACCGCGAACAGCGGGCGTCTGCGCGCCGACACGAAGCTGTGCCGCGACGGGCTGAGCAGCGCGGTCAGCCACGGCCTGCGGAATTCGGCGATCGCCGCCGCCACGGCGGGGTAGCGGACACAGTGCACTCCCCCCGGCATACCGAGGCGGTGGCGACCCGCTCGGTTGAGTTCGGTGCGCAATGAACGTCCTTTGCCTCGATGCGGGAGCGGCCGGAATTCGCCAGGCCGAACAGTATCGGAAATCTTCCGATCGGCCCAGTACTTCATCCTGGAAAACGCCGTCGCGTGTCGGAAAGTTATCGTCGCCGAACCGGGTCGCACGGAAATTGTTGCGAAATGATCTCGGCATCGTCACGGATCGGGCAGCGGCCGGAATTCAGGTGAATTCGGTGTGCCCGATGGGTACCAAGACTGATCGGCACCTCGTGCGAGACTGTCTCCCATGTTGCGGATCGGCCTCACCGGAGGCATGGGAGCGGGCAAGTCGACGGTGGCGCGGATCCTGACCGAGCTCGGCGGCGTCCTCATCGACTCCGACGCCATCGCCCGCGAGGTGGTCGCCCCCGGCACCGAGGGACTGGCCGCCCTGGTCGAGCGGTTCGGCGAGGGCATCCTGGCCGCCGACGGCAGCCTGGACCGCCCCGCGCTGGCCGGCATCGCCTTCGCGAGCGACGAATCCCGGACCGCGCTGAACGGCATCGTGCACCCGCTGGTCGGCAAGCGCACCGCGGAGCTCTTCGCCGCCGCGCCCGCCGACGCCGTCGTGGTGCAGGACGTGCCGCTGCTGGTGGAGAACAACATCGCGCCCATGACGAACCTGGTGCTCGTCGTGCACGCCCCCGCCGAGCTGCGGCTCCGCCGGCTGGTCGAGTTCCGCGGCGTGGACGAGGCCGACGCGCGGGCGCGGATCGCCAGCCAGGCCACCGACGAGCAGCGCCGCGCCGCCGCCGACGTCTGGCTGGACAACAGCGGCGAGCCGGAGGCACTCGAGCCGGTGGTGCGCGCGCTCTGGTCCGAGCGGCTGCTGCCCTTCGAGCGCAACCTGCGCACGGGCACCGCGGCCAAACCGGAGACCGTCCGGCTGGCCGAGCCGGACCCGGAGTGGCCCGCCCAGGCGCAGCGGCTGATCGCCCGGTTCCGGCTGGCCTGCGGCGGCGCGGCGACAGCCATCGAGCACACCGGCTCCACCTCGGTGCCGGACTTCCCGGCCAAGGACGTGCTCGACATCCAGATCACGGTGCCGAGCCTCGAGGTCGCGGACGGGCTGCGCGACGGGCTCACCGCCGCCGGGTTCCCGGTCGCCGAGCACCGCTTCGACAACCCCAAGCCCGCCGACGACGACCCGGCCCGCTGGGAGAAGCGGCTGCACAACAGCGCCGACCCGGGCCGCCCGGCCAATATCCACCTGCGGGTGGCCGATTCGCCCGGCGCCCGCTTCGTCATCGCCTTCCGGGACGCGCTGCGCGCCGATCCCGAACTGCGCGCCGAGTACCTGGCGGTCAAGCGTAAAGCCGAGGCCGAGGCGGAGGGGCTGACCGGCCGCGCGGCGATGGACGCCTACCTGGCCGTGAAGGAGCCCTGGTTCGACGAGGTGTACGCGCGGCTCAGCGCCAGCTGAGCGGCATGCCGAGCGAACCGGCCCAGGCGTCAACCGAGTAGCCGTGCGCGGCCAGCCCCTCGATGGCGTAGGTCGCGTTCAGCACGGCGGCCTCGGCGGCGGCGGCGTCGATCAGCCCGGCCTCCAGCGCGGCGAGCAGCTCGTCGGTGTCGAGCAGCTCGGCCTCCCTGCCGTTCTGCACCGCGATGTCGAGATAGTGGTCGAGCGCGCGCCAGCGCAGCGGGCCGACCGGGCGGAACACCCCGATGTCCAGGTAGACGTCCTGGTCGCGGAGCTCGCCCGCCCGGAAGTGGAAGATCGTCGCGCGCACGCCGAGGTCGGGGAGCAGCCAGGACTCCATGTGCTCGAACCGGGGGTGGTCGGCGGTGCGCGACATGTACAGCCCCCACGGCTCCTCCCGGTACACCTCCACCGGCCGCACGAACCCCTTGTTGTCGGTGTTGGTGCGCGCCGCCAGATCGAAGTGCTCGACCTTGGGCCGATGCACCGATACCCCCTGCGCGTCTGTCATGCCCGGAAATGTACCGGGCTCCGGTCACCGCGCCGGAGTGTGTCGGTGGCTCCGCCTACCCTGGTGAGCATGGCATTCGCAACCGAGATCCCCGAGGGGACGCCGCTGGCCCACTCGGAGTTCCGTCCGGTGGGCGAGATCGAGCGTGCCGAGGGCGAGTTCCGGGTCGTCAGCGACCACGTACCCGCTGGTGACCAGCCCGCCGCGATCGCCGAGCTGGAGCGCAGGGTGCGCGCGGGGGAGCGCGATGTCGTGCTGCTCGGCGCCACCGGCACCGGCAAGTCGGCGACGACGGCGTGGCTGATCGAGAAGCTGCAGCGGCCGACGCTGGTGATGGCCCCGAACAAGACGCTCGCCGCCCAGCTGGCGAACGAGCTGCGGGAGATGTTCCCGCACAACGCCGTCGAGTACTTCGTCTCGTACTACGACTACTACCAGCCCGAGGCGTACATCGCGCAGACCGACACCTACATCGAGAAGGACAGCTCGATCAACGACGACGTGGAGCGGCTGCGCCACTCGGCGACCTCGAGCCTGCTCTCCCGGCGCGACGTGATCGTGGTCGCCTCGGTCTCCTGCATCTACGGCCTCGGCACCCCGCAGTCCTACCTGGACCGCTCGGTGCAGCTGGAGATCGGCGGCCAGGTCGACCGGGACGCGCTGCTCCGGCTGCTGGTCGACGTGCAGTACACCCGCAACGACATGTCCTTCACCCGCGGCTCGTTCCGGGTGCGCGGCGACACCGTGGAGATCATCCCGTCCTACGAGGAGCTCGCGATCCGCATCGAGTTCTTCGGTGACGAGATCGAGGCGCTGTACTACCTGCACCCGCTCACCGGCGACGTGGTGCGCAAGGTCGACACCGTGCGCATCTTCCCGGCCACGCACTATGTCGCGGGGCCGGAGCGGATGGAGCGCGCGGTCGGCGACATCGAGGCCGAGCTGGAGGGGCGGCTGGCCGAGCTGGAGCGGCAGGGCAAGCTGCTGGAGGCGCAGCGGCTGCGCATGCGCACCCAGTACGACCTGGAGATGATCCGCCAGGTCGGCTTCTGCTCCGGCATCGAGAACTACTCGCGGCACATCGACGGCAGGCCGGCGGGCTCGGCCCCGGCCACCCTGATCGACTACTTCCCGGAGGACTTCCTCCTGGTGATCGACGAATCGCACGTCACCGTGCCGCAGATCGGCGGCATGTACGAGGGCGACATGTCGCGCAAGCGGAACCTGGTGGAGTTCGGCTTCCGGCTGCCGTCCGCGGTGGACAACCGCCCGCTCACCTGGGAGGAGTTCGCCGAGCGGATCGGCCAGGCGGTGTACCTCTCGGCCACGCCGGGCCCGTACGAGCTGGGGCAGACCGGCGGCGAGGTGGTCGAGCAGGTCATCCGCCCGACCGGGCTGGTCGATCCCGAGGTGGTGGTCAAGCCGACCAAGGGCCAGATCGACGACCTGGTGCACGAGATCCGGCTGCGCACCGAGAAGGACGAGCGGGTGCTGGTCACCACGCTGACCAAGAAGATGTCGGAGGATCTCACCGACTACCTGCTCGGCCTCGGGATCCGGGTGCGCTACCTGCACTCGGAGATCGACACGCTGCGCCGGGTCGAGCTGCTGCGCCAGCTCCGGCTCGGCGAGTACGACGTGCTGGTCGGCATCAACCTGCTGCGCGAGGGGCTCGATCTGCCCGAGGTCTCCCTGGTGGCGATCCTGGACGCCGACAAGGAGGGCTTCCTGCGCAGCAGCACCAGCCTGATCCAGACCATCGGCCGCGCCGCCCGCAACGTCTCCGGGCAGGTGCACATGTACGCGGACAAGGTCACCGACTCCATGCGGCACGCCATCGAGGAGACCGATCGGCGCCGGGCCAAGCAGGTGGCCTACAACACCGAGAAGGGCATCGACCCGATGCCGCTGCGCAAGAAGATCGCCGACATCCTGGATCAGGTGTACCAGGAGGCCGAGGACACGGTGCAGGTCGGCGGCTCCGGCCGCAATGCCAGCCGCGGCAGGCGGGCCCAGGGCGAGCCGGGCCGCGCGGTGAGCGCGGGGGTGTACGAGGGCCGCGACACCTCGTCCATGCCGCGCGCCGAGCTCGCCGACCTGGTCGCCGAGCTCACCGCGCAGATGATGAACGCCGCCCGCGAGCTGCAGTTCGAGCTCGCGGGGCGGCTCAGGGACGAGATCTCCGACCTGAAGAAGGAGCTGCGCGGCATGGACGCGGCAGGGCTCTCGTGAGCGGACCCGCTCCCGCGCCCCGGTCCCGTGCGCTCCCGCGAGCGGCTCAGCCCTGCTGGGCCATCCATTCGTTCACCCGGCGCTCGGCCTCGGCGGGGGAGACGTCCTCGACCCGGGTCATGGTCACCCAGCGGTGCCCGAACGGGTCGATGAAGACGCCGAAGCGGTCGCCGGTGACGAAGGTGGCCGGCTGCTCCAGCACCGTCGCGCCGTGCGCGGCGGCCCGCTCCACCACGCCGTCCACGTCCGGGCAGTAATGCACGATCGAGGTGTGCACCCAGCCCTGCTCGGGCGCGCGCAGGCCGTTCTCCGGCATGGGCAGCCCGACCTGGAAGGTCGAATCGCCGACCTTGACCTCGGCGTGCGCGGGCTGGCCGTCCGGCAGGTCGTTGCGGCTGACGACCTCGGCGCCGAGGACCGTCGTGTAGAAATCCAGCGCGGCGTTGCCGTCCGGCACCGCGAGGAAACAGGTGAGCGAGTGGTAGCCGGCCGGGATGGGATTCACGGTGTTCGTCATGGGAACCACCCTGCCCCGCCCGTGCGCGCCGATCTTGGAAGAAAGCGACACGGTGGCTGACGAGCGCGCCGCGCCCATTCGCGGCGGGGTCAGCGCCGGGGAGAGCCTGAAGGGCATCCTGCACCCCGGTGAGCAGGCCAGGCACCGCTCGCTGAGCCGGCTGCCGGTCGGCCCGGCACTGCGCCGCTACGTGGCCTGGTACTGGGCGGTGCACTGGGACCTGCGCGAGCCGTACCGGGCCGAGGTGCTCTCGTACCCCTGCGTGAACGTCACCTTCGAGGCGGGCGAGCAGGACCGCGGCGGCTTCGTCAACGGCGTCTGCACCACCCGCTTCGAGCGCGAGCTCACCGGCCGCGGCCACACCTTCGGGCTGCGCTTCCACCCCGGTGGCTTCGGCGCCTTCACCGGGCTCGACGTCGGCGCGCTGCGCGACCGGCGGCTGCCGCTCGGCGAGGTGCTGCCCGGCGCCGACCGGCTGACCGGCCCGGTGCTGGCCGCGGCCGACGACGAGGCGCGCGCCGCACTGGTCGAGGAGTACTTCACCGGCCGGGTCGCCGCCGCCGACCCGCAGTACGACCTGGTACTCACCGTCGTCGCCGCCATGGAGCGGGAGCGCGAGCTCACCCGGGTCGACCAGGTCACCGAGCGGTTCGACATTCCGGTGCGCACCCTGCAGCGGCTGTTCCGCCGCTATGTCGGCGGCGGGCCGAAGTGGGTGCTGCGCCGCTACCGGCTGCAGGACGGCGCGCACCTGCTCGCCTGCGGCCGCACCGCCGACCTGGCCGCGCTCGCGCTCGAGCTCGGCTATTTCGACCAGGCGCATTTCTGCCGGGAATTCACCGCCGAAATCGGGATGCCGCCGCTGGAATACGCGCGCAATTCCGCCCGCAGCCCGATCCCCGGACACGATTCGGCCGATTCTTCGGGTCGATAGGGGATATCCGGCGGCCGCGGCGGGACAATTGTCCCGGTCGGATTCCGATGTCTCGAAGGAGCGGGTCATGGATGTCGTTGTGCTGATCGGGCGGATCTTGTTCGCGCTGCTGTTCCTCGGCTCGGCCGCGGGTCACCTGACCCAGGCGGACGGGATGGCCGGGTACGCGGCGAGCCGGGGGATACCGGCGCCGAAGCTCGCCGTGCTCGGCTCGGGGGTGCTCATCCTGGTGGGTGCGCTGAGCGTGCTGCTCGGCGTCTGGGCCGACCTCGGATCGCTGCTGCTCGTGCTGTTCCTGCTGCCGACCGCGGTGCTCATGCACCCGTTCTGGAAGGAGACCGACGCGGAGACCAAGCAGCTGGAGCTGATCGGCTTCAACAAGGACGTCGCCCTCGGCGGCGCCGCGCTGGCGCTCTTCGCCTTCTTCGCGCACACGCCCGAGCTCGGGCTGACGATCACCGGGCCGCTCTTCCACCTGAACTGAGCACGGCGCGGTACGCATTTCCGGCCGGAAACCGGCGGGGTATCGGTGCTGTGACGAATGTCTTACCGCGGCAAGGCGCTTCGATTCGCCTGTGACACTTCACAGATCGGCCCCCGCCCGTACCGCGTCGGCGCAGGTTGTCGCGGGCCGGTCAGCGAACTCGCGGTGCGGCGGATCACCGGAATGTGACGGGGACGCGGATGTGATGTGTTGCGATTTCTTAAATTCTGCGGGGTTTTGCCGCTATGGTCGGTCGCAGTCACCGCCCGGTGCGTGTCTCAGCCAGGCACCGGACCGGCACCCGCCCTGAGTCGTTGGAGGAGAGATGACCGCCTACCGGACCATTGTCGTCGGTACCGATGGATCGGACTCGTCGTACGTGGCCGTGGAGAAGGCCGCGGCGCTGGCAGGCGTTTCCGACGCCGCCCTGATCGTGGCCTGCGCGTTCTACCCGACGGACGATCGTGATGTCGCCGCCGCGGCGGACGTGCTCAAGGACGAGGCCTACCAGGTGCGCGGCTCCGCGCCGACCAACGAGATCCTGCGCGTCGCGCGGGACAAGGCCACGGCCGCGGGCGCCAAGAACATCATCGAGCGGCCCGTCGTCGGCGAGCCGGTCGACTCGCTGCTGAACCTGGTGCGCGAGGTCGACGCCGATCTGCTCGTCGTCGGCAACCGGGGGCTGAACACCCTGGCCGGGCGGTTGCTCGGCTCGGTGCCGTCGGATGTCGCGCGCAAGTCCCGCTCGGATGTGCTGATCGTGCACACCGTGCGCTGACGCGCTGTTCCGCACCGCGGCCCCGCCCGATTCGAATCGGGCGGGGCCGTGCTGCGTCCGGGCGCGGACCGGCCGGCGCGGCGGCTCGGGCACGCGCGGGAGTGCGGCAGGCGAGGGCGCGAGCCTCAGGTTGCGAGCGTGCCGAGTTCGGCCGGGAGGTCGGTGCTGTGCAGCACGGTGAGCCGCTGGGTGGCGCGGGTGAGCGCGACGTACAGGTCGTTCCGCCCGCGCGGTGACTCGTCGAGGATCGCGGCCGGCTCGACCAGGATCACCGCGTCGAACTCCAGCCCCTTCACCTCGGCGACGGTGAGCACCCGCACCGACTCGCTCGGCGGCTCGGGCAGCGCGGCCGCCAGCGCGTGCGGCACGATCACCGCCGTGGTCCCCGGCCCGTTCTCCGCCGCCACCGCCTTGCCGACCGCGTCGGCCAGCTCGCCGGACGCGACCCGCACCGCCTTCGGCGCCACCCCGGTGGCCCGGATCGAACGCGGCACCTCGGCCGCCGGATCGATCGCCGCGAGCACCCCCGCCGCCACCGCCATGATCTCGGCGGGCGTCCGGTAGTTGACGGTCAGCTCGGCCAGCTTCCAGCGCCGCGCCACGTACGGCTCCAGGATCTCCTGCCAGGACGAGGCGCCCGCCGGGTCGCCGGTCTGCGCCACGTCGCCGACCGCGGTGATCCAGCGGTTCGGGATCCGCCGCATGACCATGCGCCAGGCCATGGCCGAGAGCTCCTGCGCCTCGTCCACGATGACGTGGCCGTAGGTCCAGGTGCGGTCGCCCGCGGCGCGCTCGGCGGTGGTCTGGCTGGTGCGCACGTTCTGCCGCTCGGCCAGCTGCCCGGCGTCGATCAGGTCGTAGGCCATGAGGATCTCCGGATCGAGCTCGTCCTCCAGATCCTGCGGCGCCGAGCCGGTGAGGATGTCCAGCGCGTCCTGCGCCTCCTCCAGCCTGGCCCGGTAGCGCCGCCGCGAGCGCTCCCGCTCCTCGGCGTCGTCCACGCCGAGCAGCTCGGCCAGCTCGTCGAGCAGCGGGGCGTCGGCGGCGCTGAACTCGCCGGTGGCCCGCCGGTGCAGCTCGGCCCGGTCGGCCGCGGGCATGGTCCGCGCCACCCGGGCCAGCCGCTCCGGCTGGGCCAGCAGGTCGGCGAGCACCTCCTGCGGCGAGAGGATCGGCCAGAGCCGGGTGATGGCGGCCTGCACCTCGGGGTCGGAGCGCATCTCGTCCCTGATGTCGTTCAGCTCGGCGGGGGCGAGCAGGCTCTCCGCGCCGACCAGGTTGGCGCCCATGGTGGCGGCGAGCTGTTCGGTGAGCGCGTCGATCACCGAGGCGGCGAAGATCGGCCGCGCCAGGTTGTGCGGGCGCCGGGAGGAGCGGGCGCGGCCGCGCGCCTTCGTCGCGATGCCGCGGTCCAGCGTCACCGGGTAGCCGTCGAAGCGCAGCCGGATCGGCTGTGCAGGCACCTCCTGCCGGTCCCGCACGGCCTGCTTGAGCACGTCGAGGACGGCGAGCGAGCCCTTGAGCTCGCCGGCGCGCAGACTGTCCTCCCTGGTGGCCTTCACCCCGGGGTAGAGGTCGCCGATGGTGGAGAGCAGCACGCCGGTCTCGCCGAGCGAGGGGAGCACCTGCCCGATGTAGTCCAAGAAGGTCGCGTTCGGGCCGATGATCAGCACGCCGCTCTTGGCCAGCTGCTGCCGGTAGGTGTAGAGCAGGTAGGCGGCGCGGTGCAGCGCCACCGCGGTCTTGCCGGTGCCCGGCCCGCCCTGCACCACGAGCACGCTCTTGTGCTCGGAGCGGATGATCGCGTCCTGCTCGGTCTGGATGGTCTCGACGATGTCGTTCATGTGCCCGGTGCGGGCGGCGTTCAGCGCGGCGAGCAGCGCGCTCTCGCCGCCGACCCCCTCGTCCGGCTGCGCGGCGCCCGCCGCCTCCAGCGCCTCGACCGCGAGGTACTCGTCGTTCAGCGCGGTCACCCGGCGGTTGCGCGAGCGGATGTGCCTGCGCCGCCGCACCCCCTCCGGCATGGCGGTGGTGGCCAGGTAGAACGGCCGGGCCAGGGGAGCGCGCCAGTCCAGCAGCAGCGGGTCGTAGTCGTGCTCCTCGTCCAGGATGCCGAGCCTGCCGACGTAGCGCCTGGCGTCCTCGGACTGCTCCGGGTCGAGGTCGATCCGGCCGAAGCAGAGCCCGTGCTCGGCGGCGTCGTACTTGGCCAGGTCCTCGCTGTAGAGCTGGGTGAACGATTCCCGCTCGCTGCGCGCCTGCGGGGTGCCGCCCGCCTCCAGCAGGACGGTGCGCAGCCGGGTACGCGCGTACTCGCGCATGGCGTCCAGGCGCTCGTACAGCGCGGTCAGGTACTCCTGCTCGGTTACCAGGTCGTCGTCGCGGCCTTCGGGCACACTGAACTCCTTCTCGGCCGGGTGGGAGTCCGCTGCGCGCGGCGCGCGCAGCCGGAGAACGGAACGATCGAGTCTACTCCGGCCGGTGCCGGTCAGGAGGCGTGCGTGCTGGTCGGGTGGCCACGGTCACCGCCGGACTTGGCCTGGTACATCGCCACGTCGGCGTCGTGCAGCACCGCCTCCGGGGTGCGGTCGTCGCCGGGCAGCAGATCGGTGGCGCCGACCGAGGCGTCCACCTCGATCCGGTGCCCGCGCGCGATGATCGGCTCCGCCATGGCGGTGCGCAGCCGATGCGCCAGCGCCTCCCGGTCGGCGGCGCGGGTGCGCCCGGCGACCAGGACCAGGAACTCGTCGCCGCCGAGCCTGCCGACCACGTCGTCGGCGCGCAGCGCCCGCTGCAGCCGCTGCGCCACGATCTGCAGCACGGTGTCGCCGATGGCGTGCCCGAGCGTGTCGTTGATCGCCTTGAAGCCGTCCAGGTCGATGAAGAGCACCAGCGAGACCGGCTGCTCGTCACCGGCGGCCAGCGCCTCGGCCAGCCGGGCCAGCACCAGCGACCGGTTGGCCAGCCCGGTCAGCGAGTCGTGCGTCGCCTGGTACTCCAGCTGCCTGCGGCTGGCGCGGACCTCGGTGATGTCGGAGAACGAGGAGACCGCGGAGGAGTCCGGGTCGTCCGGGTTCAGCAGCCTGCTGCTGCCGGAGAGCCAGCGGCGCTGCCCGTCGTGCCGGTCCACCCCGAAGACGTAGCCGGTGATGGTCTCGCCGGTGGCCAGCGTGCGCGCCACCTGGTGCCTGGCCGGGGCCAGCGGGCGTGCGGCGGCGTCGAGCAGGGTGAGCGGCAGCTCCTCGATCCGGCAGCCGATCGGGTCGAGCCCGGTGAGCACGCCGAAGATGCGCCGCGCGGCCGGGTTGATGGACTCGATCCGGCCGTCCCGGTCGATGCAGACCACGCCCTCCTCCAGCTGCGTCACCACCGTGGTGAAGTGCTGCTCGGCGCGGCGCTGCGCGGCCTCCGCGGTGCGCTGCGCGGTGAGATCGTGCAGCACCACCTGGTAGGCGAGGCGGCCGTGCCAGGGGGTGAGCACGGCGACGGTCCGCACGTCGACGGTGCCGCCGTCCACCCGGAGCAGCGTCATCGCGGCGGGCGGCGAGGCCGAGCCCTCCTCGGTGAGCGCGGCGATCCGGTTCAGCATGGCGGGCACGAAGCGGGGGTGCACGAAGTCGGTGAGCGGCCTGCCGACCACCTCGGCGGCCGACGCGGCGCCGACCAGCCGGACGGCGGCGGGGTTCACGTAGACGACGGTGCCGCGCTCGTGCACGCAGACGCCGTCCGGGATGTGCTCGACCAGCGAGCGGTAGCGCTGGGCGACCAGCTCGGCGCCGGCGACGCGCGCGTCACCGGCCGGTGTGCCGGCAGCATCGACGGTGCCGTCCTCACCCACGTCGCTCCCCGATCGCTCGTCCCGCGCCATACCCGGAACGGCAGCCACCCGCACCCTGGCCACGGGGGTAACCGGTTCGCCCGCCGGGGAGCCGGCGGAGGAGCACAGATATTGCCCGGTGCCGCAGAAGCCGTCCAGAGCAGTACTCGATCATATGTCGATCGCGCGCACCGTTCCCGTTACCGCACAGTACGCACCGGCTCGATCAGAGCGGCACCGACCAGCGCAGCCTGGTGCCGGGGAAGGTGCGCGGATCGGCGTCCGGCCCCGCGGTCACCACCGCGAGCGAACCGCCCGCCGACTCGGCGCGCTGCTCCAGATTGCGCAGCCCGGAGCGGGCGACGTGGTGCGGCATGCCCCAGCCGTTGTCGGTGACCACCACGGTGAGCGCGCTGCCCGCGGCCACCTCGACCAGCACGGTGTCGGCGCCGGAGTGCCGCACGGCATTGCTGACCGCTTCGCGCACCACCGCCTCGGTGTGGTCGGCCAGCTCCGGCGCGAGCCCGTCCACCGGGCCGCTGATCCGCAGGTCGGCGTGGAGCGCGGTCTCCGCGGTCTGCTGGCGCACCGCGTCGGCCAGCCGCTGCGGCAGCCCGACCCCGCCGTGCAGGTCGAAGATCGAGGTCCGGATCTCCTGCACCACCTCGTGCAGGTCGTCGATGGTGGCGCCGAGCCGCTCCCGCACCTCGGGCCCGCGCACCTGCGGCAGCGTGCTCTGCAGCGAGAGGCCGATGGCGAAGAGCCGCTGGATGACGTGGTCGTGCAGGTCGCGGGCGATCCGGTCGCGGTCGGCGACCAGGTCCAGTTCGCGCACCCGCTGCTGGGCGTCGGCGAGCTGCATGGCCAGCGCGGCCTGGTCGGCGAAGGCGGCGGTCAGCTCGACCAGCTCGTCGTCGAACGGCGCGAACCCGGCGGGGCGGATGGTGACGAGGACGCCGAGCGTGCTGTCCGGGGTGCAGAGCGGAAGCACCAGCACCGGCCCCGCGTTGCGCAGCGGCACCCCGAGGTCGGCGTCGCCGAGCTCGTCCCAGCGCAGCGGGGTGCGCCGGGTGAAGGCCTCGCCGAGCGCGGTGCCCGCCACCCGCACCGGCTGCCAGTCGGCGCCCGCGTCCGGCCCGACCCACTGCGTCACCACCAGCTCCCGCACCGGGGTGCCGCCCGCGACCCGCATCGGGGCGCTGGCCAGGAAGGCCTGGTGCGAGCCGCTCAGCGTGCGGGCGTGGTCGACCACGTGCGCCAGCACCCGGTCCGAGTCGGTGCCCGCGAGGAACTCGGTGGCGATGTCGCGGGTGGCCTCGATCCAGGCCTGCCTGGTCCGCGCCGACTCGTAGAGCCTGGCGTTGTCCACCGCGGTGCCAGCGGCCGCGGCCAGCGCCTGCACCAGCACGTCGTCGTCCTCGGTGAAGGGCTGGCCGCCCGCCTTCTCGGTGAGGTAGAGGCTGCCGAATACCTCCTCCCTGATCCGCACCGCGACCCCGAGGAAGGTGCGCATGGGCGGATGGCCGGGCGGGAAGCCGACCGAGTCCGGGTGCGCGGTGAGGTCGTCCAGCCGCACCGGGCGGGTGTGCCCGAAGACCGTGCCGAGCACCCCGTGCCCGGCGGGCTGGGCCGCGATCTTCGCCCTGGTGGCGTCGTCGATGCCCTCGTCCAGGAACTGCACCACCTGCTCGTCGTGGCCGCGCACCGCGAGCGCGCCATAGCGCGCGTCGACCAGCTGGGTGGCGGCGCGCACGATGGCCCGGAGCGTGTCGTCCAGGTCCAGCCCCCTGGTGACCGTGAGCATCGCCTCGACCAGGCCGTCCATCCGGTCCCTGGAGTCGATGATGAGCTCGACCCGCTCCTTCACCTCGCCGAGCAGCTCGCGCAACCGCAGCTGGGAGAGGGTGTCGCGCACCGAGTAGGGATCGCTGCCGTTCTCGTCGGTCATCCGCGCATTCCCCTGCTGCCGGGCGTCGGCGCCCGAACTCGAAAACCCCTGGCGCGCGGCACCGGCCGCGCGGGTCCAGTTTAGAACGCCGGGGTGGTGCGCAGGCCGCGCGCGGGGCCGTGTCGCACGCCCGGGCCGGTGACAGAGGACTTTCGACCCTGGTCCGGTGCGGTGGGCGGCTGTTCCATGGTCAGCGGGAACGAATCGGAAGTGGGGTGTGGCAGATGGATTCGTCGAAACGAGTGGGCCGGTCGTCCGCGCCGCGGTCGGTGGCGATGCGCCGCCGTCCGGTGGCGGCGGGCCGGATCCGCAGCACGCCCGCGCCGGAGCGGGCCGTACAGCAGTGGACGACCGCGGGTGATCCGGTGCTCGCGGTGACCACATCGGGTGCGGTGGAGCCCGCCGAGGTGACCAGGGCGGTGCGCGCCATCGGGCGGGTGCTGCGCAGGCACCGGCTGGACGCCACCACCAGGGTCAGGGTGACGGCGCCCGCCCGGCCGGGCGAGCCGACGCTGGTGCAGGCCAACCTGTGCCTGCGCGACCTGCCGACCCGGGTGCAGGTCACCGGCCCGCGCGGCTTCGCGGTGACCTTCGCCGCCGAGCGGCTGGACCGCAGGTTGGCCCGTGCCGCCTCCGGGGAGGCGCGGGCCTGGCCCGACCCGGCCCGGCCGCCGCTCACCGCGGTCACCGCGGTGCGGCCGATCGTGCGCGGCAAGCAGTGCCTGCTGCTGGACGGCACCGTCGCCGAGGCGGCCGCCGTCCTGGACGCCATGGATTACGAGGCGTATCTCTTCGTGGACGCCGAGACCGGGGAGGACGCGGTCGTGCACTGGGTGGACGGGGTCGGGGCCGGGCTCATCCGGCAGCGCTCCACGCGGCCCGCGCCGTCCCCGATGACCGGGCCGCTGCAGGTCGGGGCGCTCACGGTGCGCACGAGCACCGAGCCGGCGCCGGTGCTGGCCAAGGCCGCCGCCGCGCATCGGCTCTGCCGCGCCGGCCTGCCGTTCCTGTTCTTCACCGACACCGCCACCGGCCGCGGCGCCCTGCTCTACCGCCGCTACGACGGTGACCTGACGCTGGTCACGCCCGCCACCGCGGGCTGATCGCGCCGGGTTCGATGGCCGGTCCGCTGGCCGGGTGGCGTCGCCGCGCCGCCCGGCCACGCGGGACGTGGCTCAGGCGCCGGAGTCCAGCTTGCTGGCGAGCACCGCCGCCTGGGTGCGGCGCTCCATGCCGAGCTTGGCGAGCAGCCGGGAGACGTAGTTCTTCACCGTCTTCTCGGCGAGGAACATGCGCGCGGCGATCTGCCGGTTCGTGAGCCCCTCGCCGAGCAGCGCGAGCAACCGCCGCTCCTGCTCGGTGAGGCGCTCCAGGGTGGCGGCCCCGCTGGCGTGCCGCAGCCGCGCCTCCAGCGTCGCCGCCGAGCGCCCGCCGAGCAGCGAGCGCCCGGCGCCGACCTGCTTGATCGCCTCGGCCAGCTCCATCCCCTTGATGTTCTTCACCACATACCCGCCCGCCCCGGCCAGCACCGCGTCCAGCATGGCGTGCTCGTCGCTGAACGAGGTGAGGATGAGGCAGCGCAGCCCGTCGTGCTCGGCGAGCAGGTCGCGGCAGAGCTCGATGCCGTTGCCGTCCGGCAGCCGCACATCCAGCACCGCGACGTCGGGGCGCACCGCGCGCACCCCGGCCAGCGCGGCCGCGACGGTACCGGCCTGACCGACGACGGTCAGCTCCGGATCGCTCTGCAACAGATCCACCAGCCCCCGCCGGACGATCTCGTGGTCGTCGACCAGGAACACCCCGAGCATCCCGCCCTCCGCTCCGCCCGCCGCCGACGCGGCGCCGCGTCCGTATGCTGGACGACGAATACGTGCGGCGCCTGCACCCCGGCGGCCGCGGTCGTCGTGTTCTGCGACCCCACCTTAGCCCCCGCCCCGACCTCGCGGCCGCTACTTGTCGGTGGTCGCCTCTAGCATCGCCGCCGGGGACAGCTGTGCACGTCGGAACACGATCGAGAAGGGACTTCTGGTGGCGGAACGCCTCACCGTTCGCGGAGCTCGGGAGCACAACCTGAAGGGGGTCGACCTCGATCTGCCCAGGGACAGCTTGATCGTGTTCACCGGGCTCTCCGGCTCCGGCAAGTCCAGCCTCGCCTTCGACACCATCTTCGCCGAGGGTCAGCGGCGCTACGTGGAGTCGCTGTCGGCGTACGCGCGGCAGTTCCTCGGCCAGATGGACAAGCCGGACGTGGACTTCATCGAGGGGCTCTCACCCGCGGTGTCGATCGATCAGAAGTCGACGAACCGCAACCCCCGCTCGACCGTCGGCACCATCACCGAGGTCTACGACTACCTGCGGCTGCTCTACGCGCGGGCGGGCACCCCGCACTGCCCGGTCTGCCACGAGCTGATCGCCAAGCAGTCCCCGCAGCAGATCGTGGACCAGGTGCTCGCCATGGACGAGGGGCTGCGCTTCCAGGTGCTGGCCCCGGTGGTGCGCACCCGCAAGGGCGAGTTCGTCGACCTCTTCGACCAGCTGAACAGCCAGGGCTACTCGCGCGTCCGGGTGGACGGCGTCGTGTATCCGCTCACCGACCCGCCGAAGCTGAAGAAGCAGGAGAAGCACGACGTCGAGGTGGTGATCGACCGGCTCGCCGTCAAGGGCAACGCCAAGCAGCGGCTCACCGATTCGATCGAGACCGCGCTGCGGCTCGCCGACGGCATCGTCGTGCTCGACTTCGTGGACCGCGACGAGCACGCGCACGACCGCGAGCGCCGCTTCTCCGAGCGGCTGGCCTGCCCGAACGGCCACCCGCTCGACATCGAGGACCTGGAGCCGCGCTCCTTCTCCTTCAACTCGCCGTACGGCGCCTGCCCGGACTGCACCGGCCTCGGCATCCGCAAGGAGGTCGACCCGGAGCTGGTGGTCCCCGACCCGGAGCTGAGCCTGTCGGCGGGCGCCATCGCGCCGTGGTCGCGCGGGCAGTCGGCGGAGTACTTCACCCGGCTGCTGTCCGGCCTCGCGGAGGCCAACGGCTTCTCCATCGACACACCGTGGAAGAACCTGCCCGCGAAGGCGCGCAAGGCCGTGCTCGAGGGCAGCACCGACCAGGTGCACGTCTCCTACACCAACCGCTACGGCCGCAAGCGCTCCTACTACGCCGACTTCGAGGGCGTCATGCCCTTCCTGCAGCGGCGCATGGAGAACACCGAGTCCGAGCAGATGAAGGAGCACTACGAGGGGTACATGCGGGACGTCCCGTGCCCGGTCTGCCGCGGCAGCAGGCTGCGCCCGGAGATCCTCGCGGTGACCATCGCCTCCGGATCGGAGCGGCGCTCGATCGCCGAGGTCAGCGACCTGTCGATCGGCGACTGCGCGGCCTTCCTGAACGGGCTCACGCTCGGCGAGCGGCAGGCAGCCATCGCCGGGCAGATCGTCAAGGAGGTGCAGGCCAGGCTCGGATTCCTGCTCGACGTCGGGCTGGAGTACCTGTCGCTCTCGCGCGCCGCGGCCACGCTCTCCGGTGGCGAGGCGCAGCGCATCCGGCTCGCCACCCAGATCGGCTCCGGCCTGGTCGGCGTGCTGTACGTGCTGGACGAGCCGTCGATCGGGCTGCACCAGCGGGACAACCGCAAGCTGATCGAGACGCTCACCCGGCTGCGCGACCTCGGCAACACCCTGATCGTGGTCGAGCACGACGAGGACACCATCCGGGCCTCGGACTGGGTGGTCGACATCGGCCCGATGGCGGGCGAGCACGGCGGCCGGGTGGTGCACAGCGGCACGTACAAGGAGCTGCTGACCAACGAGACCTCCCTGACCGGCGCCTACCTCGCCGGCCGGGAGAGCATCGCGCTGCCGCTGGTACGCAGGCCGATCGACCGCAAGCGCAGGCTCACCGTGGTCGGCGCGACCGAGCACAACCTGCGCGGGATCGACGTGCACTTCCCGCTCGGCGTGCTCACCGCCGTCACCGGCGTCTCCGGCTCCGGCAAGTCCACCCTGGTGAACGACATCCTGGCCACCGTGCTGCAGAACAAGCTGAACGGCGCGCGCCAGGTGCCGGGCAGGCACACCAGGATCACCGGGCTGGACCACCTGGACAAGCTGGTGCAGGTCGACCAGTCGCCGATCGGCCGCACCCCGCGCTCCAACCCGGCCACCTACACCGGCGTCTTCGACAAGATCCGCACGCTCTTCGCGGCCACCACCGAGGCGAAGGTGCGCGGCTACCAGCCGGGGCGGTTCTCCTTCAACGTCAAGGGCGGGCGCTGCGAGGCCTGCTCCGGCGACGGCACGCTCAAGATCGAGATGAACTTCCTGCCCGACGTCTACGTCCCGTGCGAGGTGTGCCACGGCGCCCGGTACAACCGGGAGACGCTGGAGGTGCACTACAAGGGCAAGACCATCGCCGAGGTGCTGGACATGCCGATCGAGGTCGCGGCCGAGTTCTTCGAGCCGGTCACCTCGATCCACCGGTACCTGAAGACGCTGGTCGACGTCGGGCTCGGGTACGTCCGGCTGGGGCAGAGCGCGCCGACGCTCTCCGGCGGCGAGGCGCAGCGCGTCAAGCTCGCCGCCGAGCTGCAGAAGCGCTCGAACGGGCGCACCGCCTACATCCTCGACGAGCCGACCACCGGGCTGCACTTCGAGGACATCCGCAAGCTGCTCATCGTGATCAACGGGCTGGTGGACAAGGGAAACACGGTCATCGTGATCGAGCACAACCTGGATGTGGTCAAGACCGCCGACTGGATCATCGACATGGGGCCGGAGGGTGGCTCCGGGGGTGGCTCGGTCGTCGCCGAGGGCACGCCGGAGGAGGTGGCCGGGGTCGAGGGCAGTTACACCGGCGGGTTCCTGCGGGAGGCGCTGGCCGCCGCCGAGCGGCGCGGTGCCGCCGCGGCGCCCGCGCGCAAGCCGCGGGCGCGCAAGGCGCCAGCCAAGAAGGCGGCGGCGGAAGCCGAGCCGGCGCAGCGGGCGGCGGCCACCGCCAAGCGGCTCTCCCGCAAGGCGTCCGCCCTGCGCTGAACGAGCCGGAAAAGCGGGCCGTCCGAACTCGGGCGGCCCGCTTTTCGTGCCGTTGTCGGCGCTATTCGGTCGAACGTCCAGATTCCGGCCCGATCTGAAACGTCCGTATGTAAGATCGGCGGCGCCGCGTCCGGAACGTGTCCCGGACAGCAGCGGCACTCGTTCGATCCGAGTCGTTCCCGATCGCCGGCGCGGCGGCGGCACGACTCGGAACAGGTTCCGCCAGAGAGGAATTCACATGGAAGGCGTCGATATCGCGGCGCTGGTCGCTGCGGTGCTAGCGGCCCTGAGCACCGGCTCTTCGCTCAACTACAACCCCGGCACCGGCGCCTGAGCGCGTCCGTCGAAAGGAATACGAATACATGGATACCGGAAGTGCCGGGATCGCGGGCATCTTCGCTGCCCTCGCCCAGGTCATCGCCACGGGCTCGTCCATCTCGGTAACCCCGCCGGGGCTGTGAACGGCACCGGGCGGAGCCGCCCACCGGCCGCTCCGCCCGGTCGCGCACTGCCCGCGGTGCTCAGTGCGCTGCCCGCGGTGCTCAGTGCACCGGCCCGGTGTACTTCTCGCCCGGCCCGGTGCCCGGCGCGTCCGGGTGCGCCGAACTCTCCCGGAAGGCCCGCTGCAGCGACTGCAGCCCGTCCCTGATCGGCCCCGCGTGCGGCCCCAGGTACTCGATCGAGGCCGTGACCAGCCCGGCCAGCGCGGTGATCACCCGCCGCGCCTCGTCCAGATCGCGCCGCGGGCTGGCATCGGGATCCTCGTCGGCCAGCCCCAGCTTCTCCGCGGCCGAGCTCATCAGCATCACGGCGGCCCGGCTGATCACCTCCACCGCCGGAATATCGGCCAGCTCGCGTACATCCGGTTCGGTGTGCGCGGCGGTCTCGGTGGCGGCGGCGAATTCGGGCTGGTCGGTCATGGCGTTCAGGCTAGCGATCCCCGCCGGAGCAGCCGGAGCTGCCCGAGCTCCGCGACGTTCTTCATGAGTTCGGCGTTCACCCAGGCCACCAGGTGGGCCACCGACGGCCACGCGCCGGCGGGTTCGGCCAGCTCGTCCGGGCCGAGCCGCTCCAGCGCGGCGAGCCACTCGGTGCGCAGGGTGCGCAGCCGGGCCACCGCGGCGGCGGTGCTGCCCGCCCACGGGACGTCGTCGTGCCCCGGTGCCGCCGTACCGAGTGCGGTGGCAAGCGCGCCCGACCACCACCAGTCGATGTGCCAGGTGAGCCAGCCGATGGTCGGCACCGGGATCGGGGACGGCTCGGTCTCCGCCCAGTCCGGGCGCCAGGCGCCGTCGGCGTCCGGGCGCACGGTCCAGACCAGCGGGCCCGGCTCCCACAGCGCGTCGTCGGCGGTGAGATCGTCGAGGTGGATGGTGGCGAGCGACCAGGTGAGGTCGAATTGCCAGCGCAGCAGGTCGGTCACGGCCGGAACGGTCCCAGCGCGGAGCCGTCGCCCGCAAGCGAATAAGGGAGCGATTGGGAGCCGGGGCGCATAACTGCTAGAGTTGTTCGGGACGACCGCCCTGGTCGGTGGTAAGCATGCCATCCGCATGCTCACTCTCCGTCCGGGGTCGCAAGTGGAGCCCGACTCCCACCGCCGCCGACCTCGTGTCCGGTACGCGGTCCGGTCACCCGCCCTCCAGGGCCGGATTCCTGTGTGCTCAATGGCACCCGGGTTCCGTGGTGATCGGTCGACTCGGGCCTCGGCCGGTGAAATACCGGACCGGGGCTTTCGCGTTGATATCGGGGTTACCTGCACGCGGTCGTCGACGACACCGCTTGACCTAGGAGGCCCCATCAGCACTGAGACCCGCATCAACGATCGCATCCGTGTTCCCGAAGTCCGGCTCATCGGGCCCAGCGGCGAGCAGGTTGGGATCGTGCGTGTTGAAGATGCGCTACGCGTCGCTCTCGAAGCCGATCTCGACCTGGTCGAGGTGGCCCCGGATGCCCGTCCGCCGGTCTGCAAGATCATGGACTACGGCAAGTTCAAGTACGAGACGGCGCAGAAGGCGCGCGAGTCCCGGAAGAACCAGGTCCAGACCGTCATCAAGGAGCAGAAGCTCCGCCCCAAGATCGACGACCACGACTACGAGACCAAGAAGCGCAACGTTGTTCGCTTCCTCGAGGCCGGGTCCAAGGTCAAGGTGACGATCATGTTCCGCGGCCGCGAGCAGTCCAGGCCCGAACTCGGCTTCCGGTTGCTGCAGCGGCTCGGATCCGACGTCGCCGAGCTGGGTTTCGTGGAGACCTCGGCCAAGCAGGACGGCCGCAACATGACGATGGTTCTCGCCCCGCACAAGGGTGCGAAGACCCGGGTGAAGGCGCAGCAGGACGCGGCGCCGCGCCCCCGGTCCGGCCCCGCACCGGAACCGGCCCCCGCGCCGGCGTCGGCCGAAACGACCGCGCCGCAGTAGGACGAACAAGCACTCGGCGGCCCACGGGCCGCCGGCACACAGATTGAGGTCACTCATGCCGAAGATGAAGAGCCACAGCGGCGCCTCGAAGCGATTCAAGGTGTCCGGCCGGGGCAAGCTGCTGCGCCAGCAGGCGAACCGTCGCCACCTGCTCGAGCACAAGTCGAGCCGCCGGACTCGTCGTCTGGATGGTGTCGAGTCCGTCTCCGTGGCCGACGTCCCCCGCGTCAAGCGGCTGCTCGGTATCTGACGTGCTCCGGCGCGGGTGCGAGCCCGCGCGACCCCGCGTCCGCTGACCCGGACGCCAGAATCTATCGAACCAGGGTGCCTCGCCGCGCCCACGAACCTCGAACAGGAATCGATCAGTGGCACGCGTCAAGAGGGCCGTCAACGCTCAGAAGAAGCGCCGTTCCATCCTCGAGGCCTCCAAGGGCTACCGGGGCCAGCGGTCCCGGCTGTACCGCAAGGCCAAGGAACAGCAGCTGCACTCGCTCACCTACGCCTACCGGGACCGCCGGGCGCGCAAGGGTGATTTCCGCAAGCTGTGGATCGCGCGCATCAATGCCGCCGCCCGGCTCAACGACATCACCTACAACCGGTTCATCCAGGGCCTGAAGGCCGCCGGTATCGAGGTGGACCGCAAGATCCTGGCCGAGCTCGCGGTGTCGGACGCCGAGGCGTTCGCCGGCCTGGTCGTGCTCGCTAAGGCGGCGCTGCCCGAGGATGTCAACGCCCCCGCCGCCTGACGGCACGCGTTGAATCACGGACTTCCGGAACGACCCGCGGGACGCATCCCGCGGGTCGTTTCCGCGTCGGGCGGCGCCCGTGGTTGAGCCGCTGGAGCCGCGGAACCCGCGCGTCGTCGCGGCCGCGAAGCTGCACCGCTCGGCGCAGCGCCGCAGGACCGGCGCATTCCTCGCCGAGGGGGCGAACGCGGTGACCGCCGCGCTGGCGACCGGGCGGGTGCGCGAGCTGTTCTACTCGGCGGGCGCCGCCGCGCGCGAGCACGAGCTGGTCGCCGGTGCCGCCGCCTCCGGCGTGCGCACCACGCTGGTCAGCGAGCGCGCCGCGCAGCACCTCGGTGAAACCGTCACCGCGCCCGGACTGGTCGCGGTCTGCGACCTGCTGGACGTACCGCTGCGCGAGCTGCTGGCCCGCATCGCCCGGAGGCCGGGCGCCCCCCGGCTCCCGCCCGCGCTGTTCGCGGTGCCGGTCGAGATCGCCGAGCCGGGCAACGCGGGCACGCTGATCCGGGTGGCCGACGCGGTCGGGGTGGACGGCGTCGTGCTCGCAGGCGACACCGTCGATCCGCACAACGGCAAGTGCGTGCGGGCCAGCGCGGGCAGCCTTTTCCACGTCCCGGTGGCCCGGGAGCGTGACGCCGCCGCCGCGCTGGACGCGCTGAGCGCCGCTGGCGTCACCCTGCTCGCCACCACCGCGCGCGGCGAACTCGACCTGGACGACGCCGACCCGGTGCTGGCGGGCCCGGTCGCCTGGCTCTTCGGCAACGAGGCGCACGGGCTGGCGCCGGAGCTCGCCGAGCGCGCCGACCACCGGGTGCGCATCCCGATCCTCGGCCGCGCCGAGAGCCTGAACCTGGCCGCCGCCGCGGCGATCTGCCTGTACGCGAGCTCGCGGGTCAGGCACGCCGGGTAATGCGGGTGAAGCCCGCACGGCCCATCGAATACGATTCGACCGGGACAATTCCGCACCCGACCGCAGGGAGAGACGAGCTACCGTGGCCGACGACACCGCCGCCGAGCAGGGCACCGCGCTGACCGAGGAGGCACTGGCCGCGGCCGCGGCTGCCGCCGAGAAGGCGTTCGCCGCCGCGGCGGATCTGGACGCTCTGGCCGTCGCCAAGACCGAGCACCTCGGTGGCAAGGCGCCGCTGGCGCTGGCCCAGCGCGCGCTCGGCACCATCCCCAAGGCGGAGAAGAAGGACGCGGGCAAGCGGGTCAACGCCGCCCGCACCCGGGTCTCCGACGCCTTCGACGCCCGCCGCGCCGCGCTGCTCGCCGAGCGCGATGCCGCCGTGCTGGTCGCCGAGGCCATCGACGTCACGCTGCCCGCCCGGCGCGCGGCCGCGGGCGCCAGGCACCCGATCACCGTGATCTCCGAGCAGATCGCCGACGTCTTCGTCGCCATGGGCTGGGAGGTCGCCGAGGGGCCGGAGGTGGAGACCGAGCACTTCAACTTCGACGCGCTCAACTTCCTGCCCGACCACCCCGCGCGCACCATGCAGGACACCTTCCACATCGCGCCGGAGGGGTCGCGCCAGGTGCTGCGCACGCACACCTCGCCGGTGCAGGTGCGCTCGCTGCTGGAGCGCGAGCTGCCGATCTACGTGGTCTGCCCGGGCCGCACCTTCCGCACCGACGAGCTGGACGCCACGCACACCCCGGTCTTCTCCCAGGTGGAGGGGCTGGCGGTGGACCGGGGGCTGACCATGGGCCACCTGCGCGGCACCCTGGACGCCTTCGCCCGCGCGCTCTTCGGCCCGGAGACGCGCACCCGCATGCGCCCCAACTACTTCCCCTTCACCGAGCCCTCCGCCGAGGTCGACGTCTGGTTCCCGGACAAGAAGGGCGGCGCGGGCTGGGTCGAGTGGGGCGGCTGCGGCATGGTGAACCCGAAGGTGCTGATCGCGAGCGGGATCGACCCGGAGGAGTACAGCGGCTTCGCCTTCGGCATGGGGCTGGAGCGAACCCTGCAGTTCCGCAACGGGATTCCCGACATGCGCGACATCGTCGAGGGCGACGTGCGGTTCACCCTGCCCTTCGGCGTCCGGTCCTGACCCTTCCGATACGAGAGAGCGACACGTCACGTGCGAGTAGCGCAGTCCTGGCTGACCGAGATCATCGCCCGCACCGTCCCGGAGTGGTCGGTGACGCCGGAGGAGCTCGACGCGGGATTCGTCCGGGTGGGGCTGGAGGTCGAGGAGGTCGACCGGCTCCAGCGGGTGACCGGTGACATCGAGTACCCGCTGGTGGTCGGCCGGGTGCTGGAGATCACCGAGCTCACCGAGTTCAAGAAGCCGATCCGGTTCTGCAAGGTCGACGTCGGCAACCCGGAGCCGCAGGAGATCATCTGCGGCGCGCGGAATTTCGCCGTCGGCGACCTGGTGGTCGTGGTGCTCCCCGGCGCGGTGCTGCCCGGCGGGTTCCGGATCAGCTCGCGCAAGACCTACGGCCACACCTCGCACGGCATGATCTGCTCGGTCGCCGAACTCGGCATCGGCAAGGACCACTCCGGCATCCTGGTGCTGGAGCCCGGCACCGCCTCCCCTGGCACCGACGCCAACGAACTGCTCGGGCTGGACGACACCGTCATCGAGCTGAACATCACCCCCGACCGCGGCTACTGCTTCTCGGTGCGCGGCCTCTCCCGCGAGCTGGCCTGCGGCTTCGACCTGGAGTACGCCGACCCGGCCGTGCGCACGCTGCCGGATTCGGCCGCGCCCGCGTGGCCGATCACGCTGGAGCCGGAGTCGAAGTGCACCCGCTTCGCGGCCCGCCGAGTCACCGGGATCGACCCGAAGGCCGTGTCGCCGTGGTGGCTGCAGCGCAGGCTGCTGCTCTCCGGCGTGCGGCCGATCTCGCCCGCGGTGGACGTCACCAACTACGTCATGCTCGAGCTCGGCCAGCCGCTGCACGCCTTCGACGCCGCCGCGGTCAGCGGCGAGCTGGTGGTGCGGCAGGCGCGGCCGGGGGAGCGGCTGCGCACCCTGGACGGCGTCGAGCGCACCCTCGACCCGGAGGACGTGGTGATCGCCGACGAGTCCGGCGTGGTCTCGCTGGCCGGCGTCATGGGCGGCGCGAGCACCGAGGTGAACGACGGCACCACCGACGTGCTGCTGGAGGCCGCCACCTGGAACCCGCTGCTCATCTACCGGACCGCGCGCAGGCACAAGCTGGTCTCCGAGGCGGGCAAGCGGTACGAGCGGGTGGTCGACCCGGAGCTCAACGTGGTCGCGCTGGACCGCGCCGCCGCGCTGCTCGCCGAGATCGCGGGCGGCGCCGTCGGGGACGTGCTCAGCGACATCCGGGTGCCGGTCGAGCCAGCGCCCGCCATCGCCATGGACATCGACCTGCCCGATCGCGTCGCTGGCGTCACCTACCCGACCGGCACCGCCGCGCGCAGGCTGGCGCAGATCGGCTGCACCGTCGAGGTCGCGGTGAGCGCGGTCGGGCACGGCCAGCTGCTGGTCACCCCGCCGAGCTGGCGGCCGGACCTGGCCCAGCCCGCCGACCTGGTCGAGGAGGTGCTGCGCCTGGAGGGGCTCGAGCAGATCCCGTCGGTCGTGCCGACCGCACCGGCCGGGCGCGGGCTGACCCCCGCGCAGCGCCGCCGCCGCGCGGTGAGCCGGGCGCTCGCCTTCACCGGCTGCGTCGAGGTGCCGCCGCCGGTCTTCCTGCCCGCCGGGGTCTTCGACGTGTGGGGGCTGGACGACGACGACCCGCGGCGTACCACCACCCGGGTGCTGAACCCGCTCGACGCCGAGCGCCCCGAACTCGCCACCACGCTGCTGCCCGGGCTGCTCGAGGTGGCCGCGCGCAATATCTCCCGCGGCGCGCGGGACCTCGCGCTCTACGGCATCGCCCAGGTGGTGCTGCCCGGGCCGAACGTCCGTCCGGTCGCGGCGCTTCCGGTGGACCGCAGGCCCTCGTCCGAGCAGATCGCCGAGCTGCTCGACTCGCTGCCCGCGCAGCCGGTGCACGTCGGCGCGGTGCTCAGCGGCCGTCGTGAGCCGCGCGGGCCGTGGGGGCCGGGCCGACAGGCCGAGGCCGCCGACGCCTTCGCGCTGGCCGACGCGGTCGGCGACGCCGCCGGGGTCCGGATCGAGCGGCGCCCGGCCGCGCAGCTGCCCTGGCACCCGGGGCGCTGCGCCGAGCTGGTCGTCGACGGCGCCGTCGTCGGGTACGCGGGCGAGCTGCACCCCGCGGTGCTGGAGCGGGCCGGGCTGCCCGCCCGCACCTGCGCGCTGGAGCTCGACCTGGACGCCATCCCGCTGCGCGACACCCGCCCGGTGCCCGTGGTCTCGCCCTTCCCCGCGGTGCTGCAGGACGTGTCGGTGACGGTCGCCCGCTCGGTACCGGCCGCCACCGTCGAGGCGGCGCTGCGCGACGGCGGCGGCACGCTGCTGGAGGAGATCGCGCTCTTCGACGTCTACGAGGGCGCGCAGGCAGGCGCCGACCGCCGCTCGCTCACCTACGCGCTCCGCTTCCGCGCGCCGGACCGCACCCTCACCGAGGACGAGGCGAGTGCCGCCCGCGATGCCGCGGTGGCCGCCGCGGCGAGCGCCGTCGGCGCGGAACTGCGCGGGTAACGTCGGGGGAGTCCCCGGCGAAAGGCGCATCATGCGAGCGGAATGGAACGGCGCGGTCCTGGCCGAGAGCGACGACACCGTCGTGGTGGAGGGCAACCACTACTTCCCGGCGTCGTCGCTGAACCGGGCCTACTTCGGCGACAGCGACAAGCACAGCGTCTGCCCGTGGAAGGGCACCGCGTCGTACTACACGGTGACCGTCGACGGCGCGCGCAACCCCGACGCCGCCTGGTACTACCCGGACCCGAAGCCGAAGGCCGAGGAGATCAGGGACCGGGTGGCCTTCTGGCGCGGCGTCGAGATCACCGGATGACGCTCGCGGTGCGCGCGGCGCGGCACCCGGCGAACGCGGTGATGCACGCGCTCACCTACCACCCGACCAGGGAGATCGCCTGGACCCCCGACCTGCTCGGGCTCGACTTCGCCGAGCTCGCGCCGCGCACCGCGGACGGGGAGACGCTGCACGCCTGGTGGCTGCCTGCCCGCGAGCCGATCGGGCACATCCTCTTCGCGCACGGCAACGCGGGCAACATCGGTGATCGGCTGCCGATCTTCGCGCTGCTCACCGCGGCCGGGTTCGACGTGCTCTCCTTCGACTACCGCGGGTACGGCCGCAGCACCGGGCGGCCCAGTGAGCGCGGCACCTACCTGGACGCCCGCGCCGCCCGCGCGGCGCTGCTCGCCCGGCCGGAGGTCGATCCGGAGCGCGTCATCTACCTGGGGAAATCGCTCGGCGGGGCGGTGGTCACCGAGCTCGCGGCGGCGCACCCGCCCGCCGGGGCGGTGCTCATGTCCACCTTCACCGGGCTGCGCGACGCGGCCCGCTCGGTCTTCCCGGTCATCCCCGCCCCGCTGGTGCCGGACGCCTACCCGACCCTGCGCCGCATCGGCGACCTACGCGTCCCGCTGCTGCTCATGCACGGCGACCGGGACGAACTGCTCCCCGTCGAGCACTCCCGCAGGCTCTACACCGCCGCCCCCGACCCCAAGCGCCTGGAGATCTTCCCCGGCTGCGGCCACAACGACCTGATCATGGGCGCGGGCCGCCGCTGGGTCGGGCTGATCGCCGAGTGGGCGCGCGCGGAGTGCGGTCTCGGCCGGACTCCGTAGCCTGGTGGCATGACCGACTCAGCCGGAATCGGTGCGCTGCTCGCCGCGCTCCCGGACGACGAACTGCTCGCCGTGCTCCGTGCCGCCACCGCGCAGCGGCCGACCTTCGCGCGGGTGCACGCCGCGCTCGCCGAGCAGGCCACCTCCGGCGCGCCGCTCGACGCGGTTGTGATTCCGGACACCCCGCACCCGGGTACCGGTACCGTCCCGCAGCAGGCGCCCGGATCGCAGCAGGTCGGCGGCGGGTTTGCGGTACCGCCGGTACCGGTACCGCCGCAGGGTATGTCCGGTACGCCGCCGACCGGCGGCTATACCGCCTCCGGCGTGCCGACATTCGACTCCGTTCGCGATAAGGTCGAGCAGCGCTTCGGCACCGCCCAGGGCCGGGAGGAGCTCGAACGCGAGACCATCGCCGGGCGCAGCGTCGAAGAACAGTGGCAGGCGCGCGAGGATGCGGCCCGCGACCGCCTCGACAAGATCCGGAAGTCGATGCGCGACGAATCCACCGGGCCGTGACATCCGCCGGCTCGGCGACACGAGAGTGGAGAACATGCCCGAGCCGCGCGAGATCGCCGAACGACTCCTCGACGCCCAGGTCGACTTCCTGCTCGCGGAGGTGACCGGCGACCGCTTCGCCGAGGTCGTCGCCCGCGATGTCGGGTCCGTGCTCGGCGTCGCCGAGACCATCCTGGTCCGCGATGTCGTCGCCCCGGAGCAGGCCAAGCAGACCGTCGCGACCGTGGTCGACCTGATCGGCGGCAGCCCCGTCTTCGCCGACATGTCCGGCGTCTTCGCCGACTCGATCTACACCCACATCGCGGAGAACGACGAATACACGCTCGGCGAGGTGGTCGAGCGGCAGCCGGTCGAGGCGCTGCTGGAGAAGATCCTCGGCATGCACCAGGCGCAGGAGCGGATCCTGAGCAGGCTCACCGAGAGCCCGCTGGTCGCCACCGTCGCCTCGAAGTTCGTGGACAAGCTGATCGACGACTTCATGCAGGCCAACCGGCAGCGCGCGGAGAAGATCCCCGGCGTCGGCTCGCTGGTCTCGCTCGGCCAGTCGGCCGCCAACCGGGCGCGGAAGGCCGCCGCCGACAACGCCTTCCTCAGCGACATGGCGGACAAGGGCGCGCGCTTCGCCCTGGAGCGCACCAACAACGCCATCCGCGAGGTGCTGCGCGACGCCCCGGTGCACAGCGCCGCCATGGAGTTCTGGGACCTGCACGCCGGGGAGCCGGTCAACGGGCTGCGCGAGTACCTGACCGAGCAGGACCTGCGCGACCTGGTGCTGCTCAGCTACGAGATCGCGGTGACCACAAGGGAGAAGCCGTACTTCGGGCTGCTGCTGGACGAGTGCGTCGACGTCTTCCTCGGCAAGTACGGCGAGTTCACGCTCGCCGCGCTGCTGCCCGAGCTCGGGCTCACCGGCGACGACCTGCGCACCGAGATCCTGCGCTACGGCCCCGCGGTGATCGAGCGGGCCAAGGCGGACGGGGTGCTCGCCGGGCTCATCCGCGAGCGGCTGGAGCCGTTCTTTCTGTCCGAGCCGGTACTCGCGATTCTCGGCGCTGCCGGAGAAAGCGAAGGCTGAGCCCGGGAGCCCCGCGCGGCGGGAACCGGCGATGGCGAACCCCGCGAACACGAAAAACCGCCCGGTCTCCAGTCTTTCGGCGCTCCGAACCGCTGGGCGTGTCGCCGGGACTTACGCGCCGCTGCCGCCGTGGATCGGGCTACGGTGGCCGACGTGCTCACCGTCCTCGCCGTCGAGAACTACCGGTCCCTGCGTCACCTCATCGTGCCGCTGACCCCGCTCACCGCGGTCACCGGGGCGAACGGCAGCGGCAAATCGAGCCTGTACCGGGTGCTGCGGCTGCTCGCCGAGTTCGCCAGCAACGGCGCGGTGGCGGCGCTGGCCAGGGAGGGCGGGCTGGACTCCACGCTGTGGGCCGGGCCGGGGCGCCCCGCGGACGGCACCCCGGTGGCGCTGCGCGTCGGCTTCGCCGCGGACGACTTCGGCTACGCCGCCGACCTCGGCATCCCGGCGCCCGCCGACTCCCTGTTCGACCGCGACCCGGAGATCAAGGCGGAGGCGGTGTGGTCGGGGCCGATGCTGCGCCCGGCCACGGTGCTCACCGAGCGGGCAGGCCCGGTGGTCCGGGTCCGCACGGGCAGGCGCTGGAACACCGTGCCGCACACACTGCGCTCCTTCGACAGCATGCTCGGCGAGCTCTCCGACCCGAGCCGCGCCCCCGACCTGCTCAGCGTCCGCGACCGGGTGCGCGGCTGGCGCTTCTACGACCGGCTGCGCACCGACGCGGGCGCCCCCGCGCGGGCCCCGCAGATCGGCACCCGCACGGTCCGGCTCGGCCACGACGGCGCCGACCTGGCCGCCGCGCTGCAGACCATCAGGGAGATCGGCGACGCGGTCGAGCTGGACGCCGCCGTCGACAAGGCATTCCCCGGCAGCCGGGTCGAGGTGGCCGCGCACGCGGGCCGGTTCACCGTGCGGCTGCACCAGGCCGGGCTGCGCCGCCCGCTGGAGGCCGCCGAGCTCTCCGACGGCACCCTGCGCTACCTGCTGGTGGTGGCCGCGCTGCTCACCCCGCGCCCGCCGGAGCTGCTGGTGCTGGACGAGCCGGAGACCAGCCTGCACCCCGAGCTCATGAGCGCGCTCGCCGATCTCATCGTCACCGCGTCGGCGCACACCCAGGTGATCGTGGTGACGCACGCCCCCGCGCTGCTCACCGCCTTCGCGCGGGAGGAGCGGGCCTCGGTGCTGGAGCTGCGCAAGGACGACGGCCGCACCTACCTGGCGGGCCAGGGTTTGCTGGATGAGCCACCGTGGGCCTGGCCCATGCGCTGATCGGCGTGACCAGCGTGTGAATTCCCCCCGATGTGCGCCGCGTCGCATATCGGGGCGGCCGTCGCCGCAATAGTCTCGGCGTATGAGCGACCCGAGGATCGAGACCGAACCCGAGGCCATCCGGCCGCTGCGCGACGACATCCGCTTCCTCGGCGAGGTGCTCGGCGACACGATCCGGGACCACGAGGGGCCGGAGGTCTTCGACCTCATCGAGCGGGTGCGCAAGGAGGCGTTCCGGATCCGCCGCGAGGAGGTGGACCGCAGCGCCGTCGCGGAGATGCTGCGCGGGGTCGACGTGGCGGTGGCGATCCCGCTGATCCGCGCCTTCAGCTACTTCGTGCTGCTCGCCAACCTGGCCGAGGATCTGCAGCGCGACCGCCGCCGCGCCGTGCACATCGGCGCGGGCGAGCCGCCGCAGGACTCCTCGCTGGCGGCCACCTATCGCAAGCTGGACGCCGCCGCGCTGGACGGCCGGACCGTCGCCGACCTGCTCGCCGACGCCCTCGTCGCCCCGGTGATCACCGCGCACCCGACCGAGACCAGGCGGCGCACCGTCTTCGACGGCCAGGCCAGGATCACCGAGCTGATGCGGCAGCGCGGCCGCTTCGCCGAGGGCGAGCGGGAGCGCGCCGCGCTGGAACTCGATATCCGGCGGCAGGTGCTCGCGCTGTGGCGCACCGCGCTGATCCGGCTGGCGCGGCTGCGGATCCAGGACGAGATCGCGGTCGGGCTGCGCTACTACGAACTCACCCTCTTCGACGTCATCCCGGCGATCAATGCCGAGGTCAGGGCCGCGCTGCGGACCCGGTGGCCCGGCGTCGAGCTGCTCCCGCGGCCGATCCTGCGCCCCGGCTCCTGGATCGGCGGCGACCGCGACGGCAATCCGTTCGTCACCGCCGACGTGGTGCGCACCGCGGCCGGGCAGGCCGCGAGCGTCGCCTTCGAGCGGTACCTGCGCGAGCTGGCCGAGCTGGAGAAAGTACTGGCCCAGTCGGCCCGGCTGGTCCCGGTCTCCGAGCGGGTGGCCGGGCTGGCCGCGGCAGGCTACCCGGAGCAGGAGACGCACGCCGACGAGCCGTACCGCCGTGCGCTGCACGCCATCCGGAACCGGCTGACCGCCACCGCGGTGCGCGCGCTCGGCGCCGCGCCGGTGCACGGCTCGGATGCGGGCGCCGAGCCGTACGACACCCCGCAGCAGGCGCTGGACGATCTCGACGCGGTCGATGAATCCATGCGCGCCGCCGGCGACGGCCTGCTCGCCGACGACCGGCTCGCCGCGCTCCGCTTCGCCCTGGAGACCTTCGGCTTCCACCTGCAGAGCCTGGACATGCGGCAGAACTCCGAGGTGCACGAGCAGGTGGTGGCCGAGATCCTGGCCTGGGCAGGCGTGCACGCCGACTACGCGAGCCTGCCGGAGGACGAGCGGGTCGCGCTGCTCGCCGCCGAACTCCGCACCCGCAGGCCCTTGCTCGGACCGCACGCGGCGCTGAGCGAGAAGACCACCCAGGAGCTCGGCATCGTGTGCGCGGCCGCCGAGGTGATCGCCACCTTCGGCGCGGAGGCGGTGCCGAACTACGTCATCAGCATGTGCACCTCGGTCAGCGACATGCTGGAGACGGCGCTGCTGCTCAAGGAGGCCGGCATCCTCGATCCGGGCAGCCCGGCATCCTCGCCGGTCGGCATCGTTCCGCTCTTCGAGACCATCGAGGACCTGGCCGCGGGCGCCACGACCCTGGCCGCGGCACTGGAGGTCCCCGTGTACCGGGAGCTGGTGGCGAGCGCCGGGCTGCGCCAGGAGGTCATGCTCGGCTACTCCGACTCCAACAAGGACGGCGGCTACCTCGCCGCCAACTGGGCGCTCTACCGGGCCGAGCTGGAACTGGTCGAGGTGGCCCGCAAAACCGGGATCAAGCTGCGGCTCTTCCACGGCCGCGGCGGCACCGTGGGCCGCGGCGGCGGCCGCAGCTACGACGCCATCCTCGCCCAGCCCGCGGGCGCCGTGCGCGGCGCGCTCCGCCTCACCGAGCAGGGCGAGGTGATCGCCGCCAAGTACGCGGAACCGAGTGCCGCGCACCGCAATCTGGAGTCGCTCATCGCGGGCACGCTGGAGTCGACGCTGCTCGACGTCGAGGGCCTCGGCCCCGCCGCCGAACCCTCCTACGAGCTCATGGACGAGCTGGCCGCCCGCGCCCGCGCCGCCTACGCCGCGCTGGTACACGACGAGCCCGGGTTCGTGGAGTACTTCCGGCAGTCCACCCCCGTCGCCGAGGTCGGCGACCTGAACATCGGCAGCCGCCCGGCCTCGCGCAAACCCACCAGCTCGGTCTCCGACCTGCGCGCCATCCCGTGGGTGATGGCCTGGAGCCAGGCCAGGGTCATGCTGCCCGGCTGGTACGGCACCGGCACCGCGCTCGAGGAGTGGGTGGCCGGTGACCCGGACCGGCTCGCGGTGTTGACCGACCTCTACCGCCGCTGGCCGTTCTTCCGCACCGTGCTCTCCAACCTCGCCCAGGTGCTCGCCAAGAGCGATCTCGCCATCGCCGAGCGGTACGCGGAGCTGGTCGAGGATGCGGCACTACGCGACCGTATCTTCGGCATGATCCGGGACGAGCACGCCCGCACCATCCGCATGCACGCCGCCGTCACCGGCAACGATTTCCTGCTGGACGACAACGCCTCGCTGGCGGAGTCCATCCACAACCGCTTCCCGTACCTGGAGCCGCTGAACCAGATGCAGGTCGAGCTGCTGCGCCGGTTGCGTGCGGGGGACGATCAGGAACTGGTCAAGCGCGGGATCCTGCTCACGATGAACGGACTGGCGACGGCGCTGCGGAACTCGGGGTAGCCGGTCCCCAGCGCACCTCGGCCCATCGGGATCGTGCGAGTCGGCGATATTCGCCCGAGCGACGATCGACTACTGGCGTTGCCAGTTGGTGCTCGCCCCCTGCGCGGCGTTGCGGACGAGTTCGATCCTCGTCACATTGCCTCCGATATCGTAGGTCCGGTCTCCCTGGTTCCCGGCGCTCCAGAGCAAGCGGTTGCTGTTGTCGTACAGCTTGATGGAGTATTTGTCGTTGATGGTCCCGTTCGCGGTGCCCGCGTTCTTCGACACCCACACGCGGAGCCGGAAGTTGCCGTGCGGGTTTCCGAATTTCAGTGTGGTCGATGTCGTGATGTAGTCGCTACCCGAGTTCTTCTCGCTGTAGGTGTTCGCGCTGGCAACGCCCGGACTGGTCAACGTCAACAGAAAAAGAAGTGCGGTTGCTGCGAAGATTGCGCGGAGGAACGACTTCATCGAGTTTCCCTTTCGTCGGTGGCTCTACATCGCATGCCGAACTCGGACCATTGTTTTCGGGCGGAATGACATCCGGCTCGGTAAGCATCGCAGCGCGCTCGGCCCTGCGCTGTCGGCTGATCGGATGACCTCGGTTGGGCACGGCGCACCGGTGAATCGATTTCTCGATGCCGGCGAAAGCGGCTCGGATATGTCGTTCGTCGCCCTTCCGCCGGTTCGGCACGCCCTGTTGCGGCACCATGGCGGAAATGGTTCTCGCAGCTCATGGAAGGCGGGGTAGCGCTCAGCCGAGCGCACGGGGTGCGGCTGCGACCAGGCCACCGTCGATCACGAGGTCCTGGCCGGTGATGTAGGCGGCGTCGGAGGAGGCGAGGAAGGCGACCGCCGCAGCGACCTCATCAGCCGTGCCGGGGCGCCCGAGCGGGACCTCCGCTGCGACGACGGCGGCCGCCGCCGGGGTGACGTTGGCGTGGTACATCGGCGTCGCGATGTAACCGGGGCTGACCGCGTTCACCCGGATGCCGCGCGGTGCCAGCTCGGCCCCGAGCGTCTGCACCAGGTTGTGCGCCGCCGCCTTCGTCGCGCTGTACAGTGAGCCGCCCGCCAGCCCGCGCAGCCGCGTCCATGAGGCGTTGACGACCACCGCGCCGCCCGCCGCGAGCAGCGGGATCGTCTGCTGCACGGTGAAGTACACGCCGCGCAGGTTGGTGGCGACGAAGGTGTCGAACTCGGTGGGGGTGACCTCGGTGACCGGCCGGAAGGCGGCGATTCCGGCATTGGCCACCAGGACGTCGAGCCGCCCGAAGCGGGCTTGGATCCGCTCGGTGAGCGCGTTCAGGTCGCCGAGCTCGGCGACGTCGGCGCGCACGGGGAGTGCGCGCTCGCCGAGCTCGGCCGCGGCGGCGGCGAGCCGGTGCTCGTCGCGGCCGGTGATCACCACCCGCGCGCCCTCGTCGAGCAGGCGGCGGGCGATGGCGAAGCCGATGCCGCTGGTGCCGCCGGTCACCAGCGCGACGGATCCGGGGAATCGAGAGGCGTTGTGCGTCATGGGATCCAGGCTGGCCGGTGCGCGGCGTCGGTGCCAGAGCGCACTGATCATGGGTCCGCCACCACCACGCTGTGACCGGCGGTCAGGATCGCCATGCGCTGTGCGGTCGGGGTGCCCGGCCGCGGATCGTAGAGCTCGAGGAACTGGCCGGGCCGGTCGACGACGGCAAGGGTGGTGGTGTCGAAGGTGAGCGCGCCCAGCTCCGGATGGCGAACCTCCTTCACCGCCTGCACCGGCGCCGCCACATCGTGCCGTGCCCAGAGCTCGGCGAACTCCGCGCTGCGGGCGCCGAGTTCGGTGATGACGGTGTGGAATCCGGGATCGTCGGCCGCGTGCGCGGCATCGGCCCGGAACGCCGCGACCACGCCGGGCGCGGCGCTCGCCCATGCCTCGTGCGCCAGCCGGTAGCGGGCGTGGGTGAAGAAGGCGAGCAGGCAGTTGCGGGCGCTCTCGTCGTAGCCGAAGGCGGCGTGGCCGGCGTCGTTCACGGCGAGCAGATTCCAGTAGCGGTCGCGCAGGATGGCCGGGCGCGGTGACCAGCCCTCGACCAGGCGGCGGAGTTCGGGGCGCACCTCGGGGGTGACCGGCGCGGGCACCGGGGGATTGGCGCCGGACAGCAGGTACAGGTGTGCGCGCTCCGGGGCGTCGAGCCGCAGCGCCGTGCCGATCGCGTCCAGCACGGCGGGGGAGGCGTTGACCGGGCGGCCCTGCTCGAGCCAGGTGTACCAGGAGACCCCGACGCCGGCCAGCGCGGCGACCTCCTCGCGGCGCAATCCGGGGGTGCGCCGCCGCCCCACCGCGGGCAGGTCGACGTCGGCGGGGGTGAGCCGGGCACGGCGGCTGCGCAGGAAGTCGCGGAGTTCGGCGCGGCGGCTGGTGGTCATGGTGGGAGCAACGCCGGGGGGCAGCCCGCGCCTTCCCGTGCCGCGCACCCGGTGTGGCTACCCCCTGAGTCTGTTCGCAGCACATCCGGCCCGGCCGCCCGTCTCGATTGCGCTGTCCGCCTGACCTCGGACGACCTACCCGACTTGGTTCACCCTGATGAAGGTGGTCAGCGCACTGCAGGTTGGGTTCACAAATGACCAGGCCGAGCGCGACCTTCGACCCACGAAAACTCAGCTGAAGATGTCAGGCTGCCCTCGGCCACGTCGTGTTGCCAACGACATTAGGGTCTTTGCGGAAATTCGACGGACTACTAACTTTCAAGGCAACTGACAGGCGTGTGCGCGGTCACCCGATTGTGCCGCACGTCGATGCCGCGGAGGTTCACCTATGCGTCGCTATGTCCAGCTCGGAGCGGTCACGGCCGCAGCTGACCGCAGGCACCGCCGTCGCCTCGGCCGAGGCGGGTGTCGTCATTATGGATAGCCATCGGCGTCTACACCGATTGCCCGATGGGCCCTGCTTCTACTGAAACCAGCGACGCCTCGGACTCTTCAGCCTGAGGAACTGGGCGCGGAATTATCACGCGTTCATGCCGCCGCCAACCGTAAGCAACTGATGGTCAGGTAGCGGATCAAGAGATTATTGCTCGAAAATGGTGAACAGATGAAGAAGTACGACATCGTCGTGGTCGGCGGCGGCCCCGCCGGTTCGGCGGCGGCCTGGCAGGCGGCCGCCGCGGGAGCCTCGGTGCTCTGTGTGGACAAGGCACGTTTCCCCCGCGACAAACCCTGTGGCGACGGTCTGACACCGCGCGCGCTGAGCGTGCTGGAGGGTATGGGCCTTGGCGCGGAGCTGGAGCGGTTCCCGACCGTCGAATATCTCAAGATTCGCGGGCACAGCAGTTGGCAGGTGCGCTGGCCGGATCGCCCAGGTCTACCGAATTTCGGGCGGGTGGCCCGTCGGCTCGAACTCGATGAGCTGCTGCTCACCCACGCGGCGAATGTCGGCGCCGAGGTGCGGCAGTCCTGCGAGGCCATCGCGCCGATCCGCACCGGCGATCTCGTAACCGGCGTCGAGGTCCGCACCGCGCGGTCGTCCACTGAGCGCATCCGGGCCGATATTGTCATCGTGGCCGACGGTGCGTACTCACCTATGAAGAAGGCGATGGGACTGGAAAGCCGAATCTCTGGTCCGGTCGGCGTCGCGGTGCGTGCGGAAATGTCGTCGATGCGCCCACACGACCCGTCCTTCGAGATCCATATGCCGCTGCGTTTCGGCAAGCGTTACATACCCGGCTACGGCTGGGTATTCCCGCTCGGGGACGGGCGGATCAATGTCGGTGCGGGCTACCTCACGACCTTCCGTCAGTGGCGCGACATCAATCTGGTCGGGATGCTCGCGGACTTCATGAAGAGCCTCCCGCCGGAATGGCAGCTGCCGGAGGTCGCCGAATTGCGCAAGGCTCGCGCCGTACAGGCATGGCGACTGCCGATGGGCTTCAACGCCTGGCCGCCGTGGCGTCCGGGATTGCTACTCGCCGGTGATGCCATGGGCGCGATCAAACCAACCAATGGGGCGGGCATCTCGAAAGCCGTGCAATCCGGACTGGAGGCGGGTGATTGTGCTGTCGCGGCATTGATCGCGGGCGGCCCGCACGATCTGTCGGCGTATCAGCGCGCGCTACGCCGCCGCTGGGGCCTGCAGTACGGGTTAGCGCGCAATGCTTTTCGCGCCATTGGTAATCCACCGCGGATCGGCCTGGTGGTGAGAGCGCTCGACCACGCACCGATTCGCCGGCTGGCCGTTCGCGCAGCCTACGGACGCGACACGCTGCGTGGGTACAGCGACGGTCCCGACCCGATATCGGGTGCGGTGGTCGACCCCGTCCTGCGTGACGTCGGCTGAGCGACAACCGAATCCGAAGGCTCACATGGACACCACCAGCGAACTCCGAACCCTGGATCTCGCCAATAACGAACTGTCCCACGGCCCACTGCCCGGGGTACGCGACGCGGTCGTCGCCGAACTTGATCGAATCGCCCGCTATCCGGACCCCATGGCGGAGCGGCTGTGCGCGGAAATTGCCGCACGACTCGACATCTCAACGGATCGGGTATTCGCCGGTCACGGGAGCTCAGCCGTCCTGGAGGCCATCCTGCGTCTCGTCGCCCGGCCCTGGTCTCACGTGGTGTACGCGGCACCTGGTTTCACCGGGTACCAGGTTCTGGTCCGGGCGGCCGGTGCGTCGCCGCGACCGGTACCGGGCCATTCCGGCGCGTGGCAGCCGCTCGACACCCTGGCCACCGCGGTCGGGCCGGATACCTGTGCGGTACTGCTGACCTCACCCCACAATCCGAGCGGTGAGACGGTGCGCGCCGCCGCCGTGGCCGATTTCATCGATCGCATTCCGGCCACCATCCTGGTGGTGCTGGACGAGGCGTATATCGATTTCGACGAATATCATCGCGACGCCGACACCCTGGCACTGCTCGCCGGATATCCCAATCTGGTGGTGACCCGGACATTTTCGAAGGCGCACGGGCTCGCTGGACTGCGGGTCGGCTATGCGGTGGGCGATCGGGCGCTCATCGGCCGGCTGCACGCCACCGCACTCCCGTACGAGGTCGGCAGGCTGGCCGCTACGGCGGCGATCACATCACTGCGGCTACCCGAACAGCTGAGCCGGCGCGTTGCCGACGTTCAGCGGGCGCGCTACGCACTCATTACCCTGGGGCGCCAACACGGTTACCCGGTACCGGCCTCATACGGCAATTTTGTCTGGCTACCCACGCCGTCGCCACACCGCTTGGTCACCACCCTCGCCGCACACGGCATCGCGGTACGCGAGTTTCCCGCCGATGGCATCCGCATCACCGCCACCAGCGCATCGGATGTGGCCGCGATATCGCACGCACTCGAGCATCGCACAAGCTGTACGTCGGAGGAATTGCTATGACCACCTTCGCCGACTTTCTGGCCATGCCGGTCGCACAACGAGTTACGCTGGTTCGCGAGTCGACGGGTGAGCAACGGCTGTCGTGGCCGCTGCGAGCTCGGCTCTATGTCGCGTTCTCCCGCCCGCGCACCTGCGTTCCCATGATCTTCGCCTTTCAACTCGGGGCGGAGTTCACGGGGATCGAGCAAACCTGGCGTACCGCGATCGGATTGGCAGTCTTCTTCGTCGTCGGCGCGATCGCGAACCTGTTCAATATCTATACCGATATCGAAGAGGACAGCGCCAATATGCCGGCGCGGGTCTTCCACCTGAGCCGGTACGGCCGGAAACGGCTGCTGCGCGACACCTACGTGCTGTGCGCGCTCGTGGTGGCCGCAGCCGCCTGCGTCAGCCCCGCCTTCCTGCTCACCTCGATCGTCGCGCTCATCGGCGCCCACCAGTACTCGTGTCGGCCATTGCGACTCAAGGAGCGTCCCGTCCTGGGAATCCTGATGTTCGCCACCGTCATCGCCTACCCATTCGCCGGCATTGCCGCGCTGGCACCCGATATCGGCGTCCGGGCGCTGGATTCGGCGCTGCTGTTCGCCAGCCTCTACCTGCTGCTGTGGTTCTGCGCCAAGGGTCTGGTGAAGAACGTGCCCGACTTCGAGGGTGATGCCGGCGCCCGGCTGTCCACCTCGGCGACGGTCACCGGATCGCGCGACCGCGCCGCGCGCACCGCGGCGGTGGCCTCGATCATCGCCTACGCGGGCATTGCCGTACCGGTGGCACTCGAGGCATTTCCGCCCCGCGCGCTGTTCACACTGCTGTGGCTGCCGATCGTGATCTGGCAGGGCATCCGGCTGATCCGCGCCGACACCATGACGGCGGGAAACAATGTGCTGCGCACCGACATGCTGGTATCCGCGGGATTCCTGGCCTCGCTGATACTGCTGCTGGACTGCACCGCCGCGAACGTAACGGTCGTGCTGGTCGGCATGGCACTCATCGCGATCGCCGACGCGCTGCGATTGGATACTCGCACCAAGCAGGACTCGGTCAGATGAGGCGGCTCGACCATATCCCGGGTCCGTCGGAACACGGCCCGCTGGGCACGCTGCGCGCCTTCAGCCGAGATCGCGAAACCTTTGTACGAGAGACGATCCGCACACACGGCGATGTCTGTCGCCTGCGGTTCCCCCTCCGCGATGTGGTGGTATTCGGACACCCCGACGACGCGGCCCGGTATCTCAACGACACCGACGGCCGGTACCAGAAGCTCGGCTACCAGGTCCCGTTTCGGAACCGTCTCGGCGGCTTGTCTTTTCAGGAGGGTGAGGCATTTCGAGAGAAACGCTCGGCCCTGGTCTCGATGTTCGGCGGGGGAAGACTCGCGCGCACATTCGCCGCTGTCGCCGAGGTCTACGACACCCGGCTGGATACCGAGATCGACCAGGCTCGTGGGGTCGACGGCACCGTCGATCTCCAGCGGGTCCTGCACCGGCTGCTGCTCCTGGGAATGATCGGGGCGGTATTCACCGAACCGCTTACCCCAGCCGAGGTTAGAACCGTCGATCAGGGAGTTCGACTGGGCACCGGCGCATTCGGCTTCCTCCGGCTCATGGCCGGTCCGCCGAATATCCTGCGCGGCCCGAACCGGTTGCCCGCGACCGCACTGGTGCAGTTGTACCGAGTGATCGGCGCGCGGGTACAGGCCCGCCGCGCCCGCACCGAGCCCCGCGACGATGTGCTCGGCGCGCTCCTGGCGGTCCGATCACGCGCGGACCAGGGTCTCGACGATGCGGCCATCACCAATGAACTGGTCATGCTGCTCTCCGCCTCGTACGGATCGATGACGGCCGCACTGTCACAAACCTTCGCTCGGGTACTAATGCATCCGGCGGCCCTGGACCGGCTCCGTGCGGAAATCGTCGACTGCGACACAGGCGACCACGCAGTCGAATCTGTTCGCCGATTACGCTGGGCCAGAGCGTGTTTCGAGGAGTCCCTGCGCCTACAGAGCTCGCCCCCGCTGCTGCGAATCGCCGCGGCCGACTCGACCACCGCCGGATTCGACATACCGAGGGGCACCCCGCTGGCCTTCCCGCTGTCGACCATCCATCGCGACCCGCGCTGGTGGCCGGATCCCGAGGACTTTCAACCCCTTCGCTTCTACGAACCCGCGCCGCGGGGCGAGCGGCCCATGCTGGCCTATCTGACCTTCGGATCCGGTCCACACCGGTGTCTGGGCACCCAATTGGCCTATCTGCAGGCGCAATATCTCTTGTCTGTGATCACCCGCCGCTATCGACTCGAGCTGCCGCCGGGCTGGATGCCGACCGAGACCCCGGGGCTGGCGCCGATGATCGCGGGCGGTCTGCCGGTGCGGTTCACCCCGTGCCATGAATAGTGAGGCGAGCCTATGGTTTCCGATTTCGACGATGCGACGGCCGTCCGGTTCCTCATCTACGGGCGGCTGGTCTCCGAAGCGATCTGCACCTTCGCCGATTTGGGCTGCCCGGAACTGATCGGCGATTCCGGATGCACGGCAGGTGCACTGAGCGAACAAACCGGCACCGTCCCGGATCGCCTCGATGATCTGCTGCGACTGCTCGCCGCCTTCGGGCTGGTTCGCACCGTCGATGACGGAACGGTGCGGCTCACCGAGCGGGGCGAGTATCTACGCGCCGACCGGCCCGGCTCGGCACTGCCCACCGCGCTACTTGTGCGCGGCGTGGTCGGCCACGCGTGGGACGGTCTGGAATCGACGCTGCGCACCGGAGCACCCGCCTTCGACAGCGCCGATGGACGCTCGTTCTTCGACGAGATCGATCGAAATCCGAGTATGCGGGCTATCTTCGACGACTCGCAGGCACGCGGGCTGGATCTGGATCTGGCAGCGATCACCGCGGTTGTCCGAAGCCGGGACTGCGGGCGCATTGTGGATATCGGCGGCGGTGATGGCTATCTGGTGGCCGAGTTGCTGACCCTGCTACCCCGGCACACCGGTGTCGTCATCGACCGTCCTGTCGCGGTCGGACGAGCCCGCGCCCGGATGAGTGCGGCTGGCCTGTCCGGTCGATGCGTCTGCGCAGTCGGCGATTTCACGACCGCACTAGACCTCGAGCCTCGCGCCGACGACCTTATGATCATGCGGCACATCTGTCACGACTGGAGTGACGAGGTATGTGTGCGCATACTGTCGAATTGCCGGTCCGCCATGACAACCGGCGCGCGATTGGCCGTCGTCGAACACTATCGCGGTGAGCAGCCACCGGTGTCGGACGACGACCGCATGGCCGCAATTATGGGCCTGTATATGGCGACCGTCACCTCCGGGCGTGAACGCACGATCGCCGAATACGAGAAATTGCACGCGACAGCGGGATTGGCGGTCATCGCCGTGACCCGATTCGGCGGCAGCTGCCTCATCGAGTCCGTGGCGGCCGGATGACCTACTTACTGTCTGATCCCGATTCCGTTGTCGCCGACACGGTTTCACACTGGCTTGTCGACTATGTGGGTCGACCCCATCCGCTGCTCGGCCGCGATGGGCCGGTGTGCCCCTTCGTCATCCCGGCCCTCAAGGCAGGCTCGCTGTCGGTGCGACAGCACCGTTGGCGGGGACAACCGGACATCTCCCGTATGGCCGGGCTGATCGACGCCATTCTCGACCACTTCCACGCGAGCGTGCCCGATGCGCGCCCCGGCGATCTGCACACCCTGGTGGTTCCTGTCATCGGACTACCGGGGTCGGCGTGGTGGCTGATCGACGACGGACACCGTCGCGCCAAAACCAGAGTGGCGGCGCGCGGCTACATGCTCGGGCAATTCCATCCGGCGTGCACCGAACCCGCCGTCCACAATGCGCTGTTCCCGGTGAACCGGGCGCCTTATCCACTATTCGCCGTCCGGCCGATGGCGTTGCACGACCTTCTTTTTCTGCACGAAGACCCGATTTGGTTCGAACAATATCGGCAGCGATTCGGGCATCGGTACCACGGCGGCGGCCGGGTGAGCCCACAGCTGCGCGGACTGTACTCGGCAGCCTCCCGACAGTACGGGTGCAGGCAACCGGCGGAGTTCTCCGCCGCGACGGAGGGACGATCTTGACCGCCGACCAGGCCGCCCCCGTCGAACGAATGGTGCGCAACGGCGCTGTCGATCTCGCGGTGTACGAGTCCGGGACCTCGAACCGCGACACCGTGGTGCTGGTGCACGGCTGGCCCGACGCCCATCAGCTGTGGGATGCCGTGGCCGAGCGGCTCGCCATCCGCTTCCATGTGGTGACCTACGACTGCCGCGGTCACGGTGGCAGCTCGAAACCGACCGCGTACGGCGCGTATCGGGTCGCCGACTATGCCGCCGACCTGCTCGCGGTCATCGATGCCGTCAGCCCGGACAAGCCGGTTCACCTCATGGCCCACGACTGGGGTGCGCTGACCGCCTGGGACGTGGTGTGCGATCCGCAGGCCCAGCAGCGCATCACCGCCTTCCTGCCCATGTCGGGATTCAATATCGACCAGTTGGCGCTGTGGGTGCGCGCGCGGCTGGTCCGCCCGACACCCACCGGTCTGGTCCAGGTGCTGGCTCAGATGCTCTGCTTCGCCTACCAACCTGTCTTCGCGCTCCCAGGTATTCCATGGCTGGTGCGACAGTTGGGTCGGCTGGGTGTCAGTGCCCCGCTGTATCGGCTGCTGCTACGGGTGTCCGACGGGATTGCCACCGATCGGGTCACGCTCGCGCCGGACTTCGGCATGGACGCAGCCAACGGGATCCGGCTCTATCGCGCGAATGCCCTCCCAGTGCGGCTGTTCCGGGCCCGCCGTCGACCCACCGCGGTACCCGTGCGGCTGATCATCCCGCGCCGAGATCTGCTCATTCGCCGGGCAGCGCTCGAGGATGTGGGTCGCATCGCCCCTCGGCTGTCCATGCGGGTGATCGCGACCGGGCACTGGGCCCCGTACTCCCATCCAGAACTGCTTGTCGATGTTCTGTGCGAATTCGTCGACTCCCTCGAACCCACCACACGGTCCTCGGCGCGGGCGCCCGAACCTGTGGCACCGTCACCTGAGGCCGCAGGGCCCGTCGGCGACGTCGCGGGCCGGGACATGAGGTCGGCGGGGTCATGATCGGCGCGACGCTCGGTCGACTGCGCGTACTCGGATGGCGCGACACCACCGCCAACGCCGCGCGCAGCATCGCGCTCCTCGGCATGCTCGCCATCGCCGCCGCACTGCTGGTCACCGTCATCACGGTGTACGGCTCGCTCACCGGATCGGCCGACCGACTCGCGCACGGTCTCACCGGCAGTGCCGAACTGTCGGTACTCGGTTTCACCGACACCGGTTTCGACCAGTCGCTGACCGGGGTCGTGGCCGGCGTCCCCGGGGTACGTGCCGCCGTCCCAATGCTCGAGTACACTCGCGCAGCGCCTGAGCAGGTCACCCTGCTGGGCGTCGATACATCTGTGCTGCAATTGGATTCGCCGCTCCGGGATGCCCTTCTGGCTCAGCTGCGCGACAACCCGGGCCTCCTCGCGGGATCCGACGAGGTAATCGCCGGAGCGCAATTGGGGTACAGCCGCGGGCAGACGGTTGAATTCGCGGGGCGGCCCCTCACTGTCGCCGCGGTCGCACCGGCGGATCTCGCCGAACAGGTCAACGGCGGATACTTTCTGGCCGCGCCGCTTCCGTTGGCGCAGCGGCTGGCCGACCGTGCCGACCGGATCGACACCATCATGGTCGTCGCGGAACCCGACACCGATCTCGCCGGCCTGCGCGCACGGATCACGGACGCCGTGGATCACCGAGCTGTGGTGGCGAACGGCCGGCTCCGGGCCGAGCAGGTGCGGAATGCGTTGCTGCTGACACGCAGTATTACCGCACTCGTGGCCGCGGCGGCCTTCGTGATCGCGGCCTTTCTGATGTTCAATGCCACGAGTATGGCGGTGGCGAAACGGCGGCCGGTACTCGCCATACTTCGAGCACTCGGTGCTCGGCGGAGGTCGGTCGTCGGCGATCTGCTGGCCGAGGCCGCCCTGACCGGCGCAGTGGCCGCCACCCTCGGCATACCCCTCGGCCTCTTGGCCGGCCGCTGGGTGGTAGCGCGCACACCGCCATTCTTGCTCCGAATCGTCTCTGCCCGACTGGAATTCCACGTACCGGCCTTCACCTGTCCGGCCGCCGTAGGGCTGTGCGTGGCCATCTCGGTCACGGCCGCCGCCGTGGCCGCCCACCAGGCATATCGGATCCAGCCGACCGAGGCGCTGCGATCCGCCGTGCTGACCCCGGGCGAACCGCTCGGACGACGTTCGGCCGTCACTGCGGCCGCCTTGGCGGTCATCACGCTGGCGGCGGCGCCGTATCTCGTCGCGCGCGTGCACGGCACGCTCGTGGTGGCCGCCGCGGGAGTCCTGCTGTGCGGCGTGCTGCTGCTCGGACTCGCGCTGGCCCGGTCGATGGTGGCCGCCGCCGCGTGGCTGTGCCGCGGGTTCGGCTCGGCGGGTCGACTGGCCGCCGCGGCCGTACCGCGCTCACCGCGCCGAACCTGGGCTATCGCTATGACGGTGATGGTCGCGGTCGCGGTCGGTGTCGCGATCCATGGCGCACTCGGCGATATGACGCGCTCCGCAGGCGAGACGCTGCGCCCCCTCCGTGATACGGACCTGCTCGTCACAGCCAGTGGATCCGACGGATTCCCCGCTGTGACACTGCCATCGGACTGGACCGAACGGGTACGCGCCACACCCGGAGTTGCGAGCGTCGCCGCAGGACAGTGGGCCTATGTGACCATCGATGGCCTGCGCGTCCAAGTCGCGGGAATCGAATCGGGCAATAACGCCAACGTCGCCCCACTACTGACGGCGGATACCCGGGCCGCCGTACTCGACGGGCGCGGCGTGGTGATCTCCCGGCTGCTCGCCGACCGACTGGGGCTCGCCCGCGGCGACGAGATCGCGGTCGGCACGCCCACCGGCATCTACCGCGCCCGCATCGTCGACGACATCGGCTATCTCTCGACGGACGCCGGGATTCTCGTGATGAATCTCGACACTATGCGCGCGCGGTTCGACCGTTCCGGCGCGACGTACCTGACGGTCGATGTCGCCAGCGATGCGGACCCCGACGCGCTGCGGCAGCGCCTGCGCGACAACCTCGGCGCGGAGGCGAGTCTGTTCCGAGGCCCCGCCGCTTACGACAAGGCCGTCGTGAATATCGCCCAGGCGAGCGTGTTCGCCCTCGGCCTGCAATGGATCGTGGCTCTGCTGGCGGCATTCGCCGTCATGAACACACTCGTCCTGGCAGTCGCGCAGCGGTACAACGAAATCGGTGTCCTGCGCGCCATGGGGGCGACCCGACGCCTCATCTTCCGCTCGGTGGCGGTCGAGGCGGTCGCGATCGGGGCCGTGGGAGGTGCGGCCGGCGTCGCCGCCGGCGAAGCCGCGCACCTGCTGGGCGATGCCGTGCTGCGGGTACTGACCGGCATCGATGTGACCTACCGATTCGCCCCGGCCACTGTGTGGTCGACGATCGTCGCCATCGCACTGTGCCTGCTGGGCGCGGTGCCCCCGGCAATACGCGCGACCCGCGTCGACATCCTCGCCGCTGTCGCCGCCGACTGATACCCAACTCTTCCCCGGCCGTCGCTCACCCCGACGGCTGACAACAGCAATGGAGGCCGAGATTCCATGACCACCACGAGATTCGAGCACGATCGCATTGTCAAGTACTACGAGAAGTCCTGGTACGACTATCGCGGCGTCTGGATGGATAAGCGAAACCGCGCGATGCACTACGGATTCTGGGATGCGCGAACCCGCGACCACAGCGATTCGCTGCTGCGGATGAATCAGGAATTGGCGGCGCACGCGCAAATTACCGAGGGCGCACGCATTCTCGACGCCGGATGTGGTGTCGGTGGATCTTCTATTTGGTTGGCCGAGACCTTCGGCGCACAGGTGGTTGGCATTACGCTCTGCTCCTTCCAGGTAGACAAGGCTCGCCGATACGCGGCAGAGCGGGGACTGTCGGATCTGCTCACCTTCGAGGTCTCCGACTTCTGCGATACCGGCTTCGCCCCCGATTCGTTCGACTTCGTATGGGCCCAGGAAAGCGTCTGCTACGCCCGGAACAAGGCGGATTTCCTGCGCGAATCTCACCGACTTCTGCGACCCGGTGGCCGGATTGCCGTCGAGGACGGCTTCCGTACTTCCCGTGACTTACCCGAGGATGCGGAAGGCCTGATCATGGAATGGGCCGACGCCTGGGCATTTCCGGATCTCGATACATTCGACGAATTCGATACCGCGGCCGAATCCGTCGGGTTCCAGAACATTTCCATCCGCGATATCCGCGAACACGCGCTCCGCTCCGCCCGTCGCTTACACCGCGCGGCCCGCATCTTCCGGGGCCCGTCCCGGTTCATCACCGCGGCGGGTTGGCGTGCACCGGAGGCCCATCGCAATCTGGTCGGCGCGAGCCTTCAGTGGCCGATCCTGCGGCAGGGCTTCGGGACCATCGCCCTTGTCTCCGCCAGCAAGGTGTAGCGCTTCTCCGCGGCAGTCCGGGCGTCGCGGAGCTCGGCGGCGGGTGGTGGTGGTCATGGTGGGAGCAATGCCGGGCGGCGCGCCGGGATTTCCCGCGCTGCTCGTCCGGGACCGCCGGACAAGACGGCTCGGTCGGTGCCGTATTCGGCGGTCGGTGGGTTCTGCTATTCGGCGCCCGTGATTACGAGCCCGCGTAACCCGGGATCGTCCTCAGCGCGACACCTCGAATTCCGGATCGAGGGCGATCTCCTCCAGCATCGCGAACGGCAGCGGCTCATCGGAGGCGTCGGCGGAGCTGACCCGGACCTGCACGCCGGACGGGCGGGTGACGGTGACGGTGCGGAACGGCGCGGTTCGCTCCGCCGTGGACTCGACCACCGCCCCGTCCGGCAATCGCCGTGTCGCGCGGTCGTACGGGGACGCATCGGCCTCCTGCGGCAGGGGTTTCCCGATGCTGATCTCGACGATCAATCGCGATTGCAGGCCGGGCGTGGTCACGCGAACCGTCTGGCACACGCCGCCCCGCTCTCCCGGCAGCAGCGCCCCCAGTGGCCGGTCCAGGGTGACACCGTCGAGCGGAATCCGCGCCAGCACCGCATCCCATCGACGAGCCTGCGCCTGATCGATCACCGGTTCGAGTGGCAAGTAGCGCATGCAGGACTCGGGCGGGTTCGCCGTTCCCGGCGGAACCGGCGTGCTGACGCGCAGGGCGGGGTCGGTCACGAGCGCGACGAGTTCGTCGATGGTCAGGGGGACGCCGCGGGCACGGCCGTCCGGTGCTTCGCCGGTGGCGTTCGCGCGCACGACGGACGCGTCGGGCAGGTAGCCGGTGGCGGTGCGCGACAGGGTGCGATACCCCTTGATCTCGTACCAGGTGTCGTGGATATCGATGATCGTGCCGTCGGGGAGGTGTCGCCGCTCGTCGAGCGCGCCGGCGACGCACCGGGGAATCGGTGTGCCGGACCGGCGAACGGTCACCATCAGCCTGCCCGCTCGGTCACTGCGCAGCAGAGTGGCGCGTGCCGCGGTCGAATCGCCGAATCCCTCGTCCTCCGGGGGTTCTCCCAGGATCGGCTGGAATACCAGCGAGCTCGTTACCGGGGCGAAGGCGATGTCGACATCGCCGGGCAGCGCGGCCCGCAGCGCCTGCGTCATCGCGCCGGCCTTGGGGCCGGAGAACCACGGGTAGGAAGGATTGTCGTATTCGTACTCGTCGAAGTACGACGCCCCGAGCAATCGCGGCTGCCGCGGAGGTTCCACCGCATCGCAACCCGGGATCTGCACCGGATACTCGACCGGCGGAGTGATATAGGAGCGTCCGGCCGGAGCGGCCGGTTCCGGCTCGTGTACCAGCCAGGCGACGAGGTAGCCGGTCGCGACGATCGCGGCGCAGGTCAGCCCCAGCTGCCATCTGTTCACGGGCGGCGCGTCCCGGTCGTCACCGTTTCCCATGTTCTGCACCGTGTCTCCCGGTGTCCGGTCCCTGGTGGAGACCCGGCCGGGGCGTCGCCCCGGCCGGTCGAATTATCAGCGCGCGGAGAGGCTTTCGAAGAATTCACGGACGAAGCAGAGGGGGCAGATGGGGTCGAACGGCGCGTAGATCGGAGTCGAGGCGGTGGACGATGGCGCCACCGGGACTTCGTTCGGCGCGGCCGTGGCGAGCGCGGGCTGCAGGGCGAGGGCGACGGCGAGCGTTCCACCGGCGATGACATTCAGCATGGGACGGTACAAGAGTTCCTCCACGTGGATGCGATGAGCGCCGACGGTAACAAGGGGCCGTCGTCGCGGTCATGCCCCCAGTTCCTGGCGTGCTTCACCCGCGGCGGTGACCAGGGTGCCCAGCGTCGATGTCACCGTCGTGGTGTCGAAGCCGCCGATCAGTGCGTGGTGCAGGGCGAAGCCGTCGAGGTAGTCGATCAGCGGGCGGACCGCGGACTCCGGGATCGCGGGATCGCCGGTGGCGGCGCGCAGGTGTCCGGTGAGCCAGGCGGTGAGCCGGATGTGCCCGGTGCGCAGGGCCTCCCGCACCTCGGGGAGTTCGCGCGCCTCCAGCATGAGGGCGTAGCGGGCCAGGGTGGCCGGTTCGTCCGCGGTGACGGCGTGCCGGAGTACGGCGCTGAGCACCGCCACCAGTTCGGCGGTGTCGCGCGGAGCGGGGGCGCGCTCCCAGGCCGCGTGATCGCGCTCCTCCAGGAGCCCGGTGATGCCGATGAGCAGCGCCGCGCGGGTGCGGAAGTAGTTCGAGGCCGAGCCGGCGGGTAGCCCGGCCGCCTCGTCGACCGCGCGGTGGGTGAGCGCGCGCGGGCCGCGTTCGCCGAGCAGGCGCAGGGCGGTGTCGAGCACGAGGGTGCGTTTGCCGGTCACGCCGGAATACTACAGGGGTAGTGTCTGGCACTACTTCTGTAGTAGATTGCACTACATCGGTAGTGAGTAGAAGGAGTGAGCCGGATGGACGAGGTGCTGATCGCCGGGGGCGGAATCGGCGGGCTGGCGACGGCGCTGGCCGTGCTGCGGGCCGGGAAGCGGCCGCTGGTGCTGGAGCGGGCGGCGGAGCAGGCCGTAGTGGGGTCGGGGCTTTCGCTGTGGCCCAACGCGATTCGGGCGCTCGACGCGCTCGGGGTCGGGGCGGCGGTGCGGGCGCGGGCCGTTTCCGATGCGTCCGGCGGGATCCGGGATGCCGCCGGGCGGCCGCTGCTGCGGGTGGACGCCGCGGTTCTGCGGGCGCGGTTCGGGGAGCCGATCGTGGTGCACCGGGCCGAGCTCATGGCGATCCTGCGGGACGCGCTGCCCGCCGGGGTCGTGCGCACCGGGGTCGGGGTGACGGCGGCGGACGAGTCCGGGCGGGTGGTCACCACCGAGGGGGAGCGCGCGGCCGAGCTGGTCGTCGGCGCGGACGGGATTCGCAGTGTGGTGCGGCGGGCCGTGGCGGGGGAGGTCGAGCCGCGGTACGCGGGCTACACCGCCTGGCGCACGGTGGTGACGCCTGCCGTGCCGGTCGCCGAGTTCGGCGAGAGCTGGGGGCACGGGCAGCGCTTCGGTTTCGCGCCGCTGGCGGGCGGCCGCGTCTACTGCTTCGCCACCGCGAACGCCCCGGCCGCCGCGAACGCGCCCGGCGCCGCCAACGCACCTGGCGCCGCCAACGCACCTGGCGCCGCGAATGTGGTCGGCGCTACGAATGTGCCCACCCCTGCGCTCGGCGCTGCGCCGGGCACTCCCGAGTCCCGCGGTGACGCCTCCACGCTGCCGGTGGACGGCGAACTCGCCGAACTCGAGCGCCGCTTCGCCGACTGGCACGACCCCATCCCGGCACTCCTCGCCGCCGCCGACCCGGCCGCGGTGCTCCGCCACGACATCTACGACCTCCCCGCACTCCCGCGCTTCACCGCGGGCCGCATCGCCCTGGTCGGCGACGCCGCGCACGCCATGACCCCCGACCTCGGCCAGGGCGCCTGCCAGGCGCTGGAGGACGCGGTCACGCTCGGCGCGCTCCTCGCCGCCGACGGCGACCTGCACCGCTACGACGCCCTGCGCCGCCCCCGCACGCAGCGGATCGCCGCGCGGGCGCGGCACATGGGCCGGGCCGGGCAGCTGTCGGCGGGCCCACTGGTCGCGCTGCGGGACGCGGTCCTGCGGCATACCCCGGCGCGGGCGCAGCTGAATGCCATGGCCTCGATGCTGGAGTGGTCTCCGGAGGAGGCGACAGCGGCTGTAGTGTGACCCAAGTCACTGCATGGGGGTGTCACGCGAGACGCCCCCGCACTGTCTCCTCTGGGACCACACCGGATTCGCCCGCAGGGAGCCCGCCATGACCACCACCCGCACTCCGCACATCGTCGTCCTCGGCGCAGGCTACGCGGGGATGCTCGCCACCATCCGCCTGGCACGGCGTACCAGCAACGGCCGACGGGCGCGGATCACCCTGGTCAACCCCTCGGACCGGTTCACCGAGCGGCTGCGGACGCACCAGGTCGCCGCCGGTCGGGAGCTGCGCCCGCACTCGATTCCGGCGCTGCTCGACCGCACCGGGGTCGAGTTCCGCCGCGGCGCCGCGACCGCCATCGATCCCGACGCCCGGACGGTCACCGTCGACGACGGCACCACCCTCGGCTACGACACCCTGATCTACGCCATCGGCAGCAGCGCGGGCATCGGCGGCGTGCCCGGCGCCGGGGAGTACGCCGCGACCCTCGACCACCCGGACCGGATCGCCGAACGGCTCGCGACGGCACGCACCGTCACCGTCTGCGGCGGCGGCCTCACCGGCGTCGAGACCGCCGCCGAGATCGCCGAGAGCCACCCGGACCTCACCGTCACGCTGCTCGGCCGCGGCGAGCCGGGCGCCATGATGAGCGCGGGCGCCCGCGCCCACCTGAACCGGGCGCTCGACCGGCTCGGCGTGCGGCGCCGGATCGCCACCGTCGCGGAGGTCCTGCCCGACGCGGTGCGGCTCGGAACCGGCGAGTCGCTCGCCTCCGAGCTGACCATCTGGACCACCGGCGTCCAGGTCTCCCCGCTCGCCGCCCGCTCCGGCATCGCCACCGACGCCGCGGGGCTGGTCCGCACCGACGCCACGCTGCGCTCGATCTCGCACCCCGACATCCACGCCATCGGCGACGCCGCCGCCGTGCGGATGGCCTGGGGCGATGTGCACGGCACCTGCCAGACCGGGCTGCCCGCCGCCGCCTACACCGCCGACACCGTCGCCCGGTTGCTGCGCGGCGGAAAGGTCGAGCCGTTCCGGATCGGCTACTTCCATCAGGCGGTCAGCCTCGGCCGCCGCGACGCCGTCATCCAGTTCACCCGGGCCGACGACACCCCGCGCCGCTGGTACCTGACGGGCCGCGCCGCGGTCGCCTACAAGGAGGCGGTGAGCAGCTCGCCGCCATTCGCGTTCCGGCTCAGCCGCAGGCTGCCGGTCACCGTGCGGCTGAGCTCGGGCGGCCGCGCCACCCGGCACCCCGCGGCACCGGAGATCGGCGTCCCCCGATGACCGACCCCTTCGCCGAGCACCGCCCGCTGCTCTTCGCCACCGCCTACCGCATGCTCGGCAGCGTGGCCGACGCCGAGGACATCCTGCAGGACGCGTGGCTGAAATGGCACGCGACCGAGCACGCGACGGTCGACCACCCGAAGGCCTACCTCGTGCGCACCGTCACCAACCTGGCCCTGAACCGGCTCACCGGCGCCCGCGCCACCCGCGAGCAGTACGTGGGCCCGTGGCTGCCGGAGCCGCTGGTGGACGGGGACCCGGTCGCGGCGGCGGGCGAGACGGCGGACAGCGTCTCCACCGCCATGCTGGTGGTGCTGGAATCGCTCGGCCCGGTCGAACGGGTGGTGTTCGTGCTGCGCGAGGTGTTCGGCTACTCGCACGCCGAGATCGCCGGATTCCTGGAGCGCCCGGAGCCCGCGGTGCGGCAGCTGGCACACCGGGCGCGCGCACACGTGCGGGCGCGGCGGCCCCGGTTCGAGACCGACACCGCGGTGCGGGCCGAGGTCACCGATCGGTTCCTCGGCGCCTGCCGCGGCGGTGACCTCGGCGCGCTGATGGCGGTGCTCGCCCCCGACGTCACGCTGTGGAACGACGGCGGCGGCCGGATCACCGCCGCGCGCCGCCCGCTGCACGGCCCCGACCACGTGGCGCGCTGGCTGCTCGGCGTGCTGGCCAAGCCGATGCTGACCGGGATCGAGTTCGGCACGGCGGTGGTGAACGGGGAGCTGAGCGTGATCGGCAGGCTGGGTCCCTTCCCGGTCGGCGTGCTCACCTACGACCTGCGCGACGGGCTCATCGTGAACCTGCGCTTCCAGGTCAATCCGGAGAAGCTGCGCGGGGTCGATCCGCGTACCGGCGAGCCATCGCCGCCGCCGTCTCGGCCATGACCGCGCGCAGCTCGGCGGGCTCGAGCACCTCCGCGTGCGCGCCGAGCGGCAGCAGGCCGTGCGCCATCATCTCGTAGGACTCCGCCGCCACCGTGACCCGCACCCACCCCTCGGCATCGGGCTCGTCCGCCGAGGCGACGGCGTCGGCCACGGCGGCGGGTTCGAAACCGAGCCGAAGCAGCGACAGCCGCGCGGCGTCGATCCGGCAGCGCGCGGTCACCCGGAGCATGGTCCTGGCGAACTCGTCCGCCGCCCGCTCCCAGTGCGCGGCGAGGTCGAAATCGGCGGGCCGGGTGAAGGTCTCGCCGGTATCCGTCGCCGCGGCGATCCGCCCGACCCGGTACGACCGCACCGAACCACCGGCCAGCGCCACCAGGTACCAGGTCCCCGCCTTCAGCACCAACCCCAGCGGCCCGACCCGCCGCCGCACCACCGTGTCCCCGCGCTCGTACCCGATCTCCAGCAGCCGGTCCGCCCACAGTGCCTCGGTGACGACCGCCAGCGCCGGGGTGCGGTCCGGCCGGTGGAACCAGCCCGCGGCGTCCACGTGCACCCGCTCCGCGATCCGGGTGGCCCGCCCGCGCAGCTCCGGCGGCAGCGCGGCGAGCACCTTGAGCTGCGCGGTCGCCAGCACGGTGCCGAGCCCGAGGTCCGCGGCGGCGCCGGGCTGCCCGGCCAGCAACACCGCGTCGGCCTCGTCCGGGTTCAGCCCGGTGATCCGGGTGCGGTAGCCGTCCAGCAACCGGATGCCGCCCGCGCGGCCCGGCTCGGTGTAGACCGGGACGCCGGAGGCGGAGAGCGCGTCCACGTCGCGGTACACCGTCCGCACCGACACCTCCAGCTCCGTGGCCAGCTGGGACGCCGTGCACCGGCCCCTGGTCTGCAGGAGCAGCAGCAGGCGGAGGAGTCGGCTCGCGCGCATCGACCGACACTATCCGGACAACCCTGACAGCAGGTGTCACCATGCGGTCGTACCGTCCCCGCATGACCACCTGGACCCGATTCCTCGACGAAGCCCCGCGCGTCTCCGCCATCTTCACCCGCAGGCACCGCGCCACCGGCAACCTCTGCCTGCTCGGCACGCTGCGCGCCGACGGATCGCCGCGGATCAGCCCGATCGAGCCGCGCGTCTTCGAGGGCATGCTGGTGATCGCCGGTATGCCGAACACCCGCAAGTTCGCCGACCTGATCCGCGACCCCCGGTTCTGCCTGCACACCGCCACCACCGACCCCATGGTCGGCGACGGTGACGCCAAGCTCTTCGGCAGCGTCAGCGACCTGCCGGACCGGGAGCTGCACACCCGCTTCGCGCAGCATCTGTTCGACGAGACCGGCTTCGATATCAGGGGCAAGGAGTTCGACCACTTCTTCGTCGCCGACCGGCTGACCGGCGGCTCCACGGTGGAGCTGGTCGACGGCCACATGGAGATCGCGGTGTGGACGCCGGGCGTGGGGGAGCGGGTCGAGCGGAAGAACTGAGAACTCGTACCACTCCTGCGTACCCTGGAGGTGCGCCCCTGGCGTGAATGAGCTTGCACAGTCGTGCATAATCATCACATGGTTGATTCCTCGAACGGGGCCCTGCGGGTCGCGGTGGCCGGAGCGAGCGGGTACGCGGGCGGTGAGGTCCTGCGGTTGCTGCTGGAACACCCCGAGTACCGACGCGGCCGCCTCGAGATCGGGGCGCTGACCGCGGGTTCGAATGCCGGGGCGCCGCTCGGCTCGCTGCAGCCGCACCTGCATCCGCTGGCCGACCGGGTGCTCACCGCCACCACCGTCGACGAGCTGGCCGGGCACGACGTGGTCTTCCTCGGCCTGCCGCACGGCCAGTCCGCCGCGCTGGCGAACACCCTGCCCGAGTCCACCGTGATCATCGACTGCGGCGCCGACTTCCGGCTGCACGACGCCGCCGCCTGGCAGCGCTGGTACGGCGGCGAGCACGCGGGCACCTGGCCCTACGGCCTGCCCGAGCTCGGCGACAACCGGGAGCAGCTGCGCGGCGCCCGCCGGATCGCGGTGCCCGGCTGCTACCCGACCGTCGCCAGCCTCGCGCTCGCCCCCGCCTTCACCGCCGGGCTCGCCGAGCCGACCGTCACTGTGGTCGCCGTGAGCGGAACCTCCGGCGCCGGAAGGAAACTGGACGTCGGGCTGCTCGGCTCCGAGGTCATGGGCTCGGCCCGCGCCTACGGCATCGCGGGCGCGCACCGGCACACCCCCGAGATCGCGCAGAACCTGAGCGCCGCCGCGGGCACCCCCGTCGCGGTCTCCTTCACCCCGGTGCTGGCCCCGATGCCGCGCGGCATCCTCGCCACCTGCACCGCCCCGACCACCGCCGACCTCGCCGAGGTGCGCGCCGCCTACGAGAAGGCATACGCCGCCGAACCTTTCGTGCACCTGCTGCCCGAGGGCGCGCTGCCGTCGACCGGGGCCGTGCTCGGCTCCAACGCCGTCACCCTGCAGGTGGCGGTGGACGCCGATGCCGGGCTGCTGGTGGTGATCGGCGCGATCGACAACCTGACCAAGGGCACCGCGGGCGCCGCGGTGCAATCCATGAACCTCGCCGTCGGTTTCGACGAGACCGCCGGGCTTCCCACCGTAGGAGTGGCACCGTGACGACGACCGAAGCAGGCAGGCTGGTCCGCACCCAGGGGGTGACCGCGCCGCTCGGCTTCCGCGCCGCCGGGATCGCGGCCGGGATCAAGGTCAGCGGCAGGCCGGACCTGGCGCTTGTCGTCAACGAGGGGCCGGAGTACGCCGCCGCCGGGGTCTTCACCAGGAACCAGGTCAAGGCCGCCCCGGTGCTGTGGTCGCAGCAGGTGCTCGGCACCGGCAGGCTGCGCGCGGTGATCCTGAATTCCGGTGGCGCCAACGCCTGTACCGGCCCGGCCGGGTTCCAGGACACCCACCGCACCGCCGAGGAGCTGGCCGCCGCGCTGAGCAGCTGGGGCACCGAGACCGGCGCGGGCGAGATCGCCGTCTGCTCGACCGGTTTGATCGGCGACCGGCTGCCGATGGACAGGATCGTCCCGGCCATCACCGAGATCGTGCACGAGATGGGCGGCGGGCTCTCCGGCGGCACCGACGCCGCGCACGCCATCATGACCACCGACACGGTGCCGAAAGAGGCCGCCTACCACCACCGTTCGAAGTGGAACGTGGGCGGCATGGCCAAGGGCGCGGGCATGCTCGCCCCCTCGCTCGCCACCATGCTCGTCGTGCTCACCACCGACGCCGCCGTCACCGCCGAGCAACTCGACGAGGCGCTGCGCAAGGCCACCGCGCGCACCTTCGACCGGCTCGACGTGGACGGCTCCTGCTCCACCAACGACACCGTGCTGCTGCTCGGCAACGGCGCCAGCGAGGTCACCCCGTCGCAGGACGAGCTGGACGCCGCCGTGCTCGCCGTCTGCGACGACCTCGCCGCCCAGCTCATGGCCGACGCCGAGGGCATCACCAAGCGGGTGCTGGTCACCGTCACCGGCGCGCGGGACGAGGACGAGGCGCTGGCCGCCGCGCGCACCGTCGCCAGGGACAGCCTGGTCAAGACCGCGCTCTTCGGCTCCGATCCGAACTGGGGCCGCGTGCTCGCCGCCGTCGGCATGGCCCCGGTGACGCTCGACCCCGACCGGATCTCGGTGTCCTTCAACGGAAACCCGGTCTGCGTCGACGGCGTCGGCGCGCCCGGCGCCCGCGAGGTCGACCTCTCCGGCGCCGACATCGAGGTCGTCGTGGACCTGCAGATCGGCGACGGCACCGCCACCATCCGCACCACCGACCTCTCGCACGGCTACGTCGAAGAGAACTCGGCCTACAGCTCGTGACCGGCCTGGCGCACGACCTCAGCGCGCTGGACAAGGCGCACGTGCTGGCCGGGGCGCTGCCCTGGCTGCAGAAGTTCCGGGACAAGGTCGTCGTGGTCAAGTACGGCGGCAATGCCATGGTCGACGACGGGCTGAAGCGCGCCTTCGCCGCCGACATGGCCTTCCTGCGCACCGTCGGCGTGCACCCCGTCGTGGTGCACGGCGGCGGCCCGCAGATCACCGCCATGCTCGGCAAGCTCGGGCTGCAGGGCGAGTTCCGCGGCGGCTTCCGGGTGACGACGCCCGAGGTCATGGACGTGGTGCGGATGGTGCTGTTCGGGCAGGTCGGCCGGGAGCTGGTCGGGCTGATCAACGCGCACGGCCCGTACGCCGTCGGGATCTCCGGCGAGGACGCCGGGCTCTTCACCGCCACCCGCCGCACCGTGCTGGTGGACGGCGAGGCCACCGACATCGGCCTGGTCGGCGACGTCACCGAGGTCAACCCCGACGCCGTCCTCGACCTCATCGACGCGGGCCGCATCCCGGTGGTCTCCACCATCGCCCCCGACATCGACGGCGTCGTGCACAACATCAACGCCGACACCGCCGCCGCCGCGCTCGCCGAGGGCATCGGCGCCGAGAAACTCGTGGTCCTCACCGACGTCGAGGGGCTCTACACCGACTGGCCCGACCGCTCCTCGCTCACCACCGAGATCGGCGCCGCCGCCCTGGCCGCGCTGCTGCCCCGGCTGGACGCGGGCATGGTCCCCAAGATGGAGGCCTGCCTGCGCGCGGTGCGGGGCGGCGTTCCGACCGCACACGTGATCGACGGCCGGATCCCGCACTCGGTGCTGCTGGAACTGTTCACCGGAGAAGGAATCGGCACCATGGTGACCCCCGAGGAGACGATATGAGCTCGGCCGACCTGCAGGGCCGGTGGAACGCCGCCCTGATGAACAACTACGGCACCCCCAAGATCGCGCTCGTGCGCGGCGCGGGCGCCGTCGTCTACGACGCCGACGGCAAGCGCTACCTCGATTTTCTCGGCGGCATCGCGGTCAACAGCCTCGGCCACGCGCACCCCGCGATCCTGGCCGCGGTCACCGAGCAGCTCGGGACGCTCGGACACGTCTCCAACCTGTACGTCAGCGAGCCGGTGATCGAGCTGGCCGAGCGGCTGCTCGCGCAGTTCGGCGAGGGGCGTGCCTTTTTCTGCAACTCCGGAGCCGAGGCCAACGAGGCCGCGTTCAAGATCGCGCGTTTGACCGGGCGGCCGAACATCGTGGCCTGTGAGGAGGCGTTTCACGGCCGGACCATGGGCGCGCTGGCGCTCACCGGCCAGCCCGCCAAGCGAGAACCGTTCGCGCCCATGCCGCCCGGCGTACGGCACATCCCGTACGGCGACGCCGCCGCGCTGGAGGCCGCCGTAGACGAGCACACCGCCGCCGTGGTGCTGGAGCCCATCCTCGGCGAGAGCGGCGTGATCGTCCCGCCCATCGACTACCTCGCCAAGGCCCGCGAGATCACCTCGCGGCACGGCGCCCTGCTGATCCTGGACGAGGTGCAGACCGGCATCGGCCGCACCGGCGCCTTCTACGCGCACCACGCCGCGGGCATCGTGCCGGATGTGATCACCCTGGCCAAGGGTCTCGGCGGCGGCCTCCCGATCGGCGCCGTGCTGGCCCGCGGCACCGCCGCCGAGCTGCTCCAGCCCGGCGCACACGGCACCACCTTCGGCGGCAACCCCGTCTGCGCGGCCGCCGCGCTCGCCGTGCTGCGCACCATCGACGAGGAGGGGCTGCTCGCGCACGTCGAGTCGGTGGGCAAGCGGCTCGTCGACGGCATCGAGCACCCCGAGGTGGATCACGTGCGCGGTGCCGGGCTGCTGCTCGGGATCGGGCTTCGCCGCGGTATCTCCGGCTTCGTCGAGGCGCGTGCCCGCGAGGCCGGCTACCTGGTGAACGCCCCCAAGCCGGACACCATCCGGCTCGCCCCGCCGCTCGTGCTCACCGAAACCCAGGCGGACAGCTTCCTCGCGGACCTGCCCGCGATTCTGGATGCCGCCGCCGCCGACGCCGAGGAGAATGCGTGATGCCGGAATCCATCGAAGGCGGCTCGGTGACGCCGATCGGCGCCGCCGCCTCGGCTGCAGGCACCGGCACCACCTCCGAGGTGGGGGGCGCGCACGCCGCCGGTCCCGCGACCGAGACGGATGCCGTGCCTGCCGCGGGCCTCGCGGCCGAGGCTAGCGCCAGGCCAGCCCCCGGCCTCCGGCACTTTCTCCGCGACGATGACCTCACCCCGGCCGAGCAGGCCGAGATCCTCACGCTGGCAGCCGAACTCAAGGCTGCGCCGTTCTCCCGCAGGCCGCTCGACGGCCCGCGCGGCGTCGGCGTGATCTTCGAGAAGAACTCCACCCGCACGAGGTTCTCCTTCGAGGTCGGCATCGCCCAGCTCGGCGGCCACGCGGTGGTCGTCGACGGCCGCGACACCCAGCTCGGCCGCGAGGAGACCCTCGCCGACACCGGCCGCGTCCTCTCCCGCTACGTCGACGCCGTCGTCTGGCGCACCTTCGCCCAGGCCCGGCTGGAGCAGATGGCCGAGGCCGCCACCGTCCCGATCGTCAACGCCCTCTCCGACGAATTCCACCCCTGCCAGGTCCTCGCCGATCTATTGACCCTCCGCGAACGGCTGGGCTCGCTGTCCGGCCGCACCCTGGCCTATTTCGGCGACGGCGCCAACAACATGGCGCACTCCCTGCTCCTCGGCGGCGTCACCGCCGGGCTGAACGTGGTGATCGCCGCCCCCACCGGCTTCGTCCCCGCCCCCGCGGTCGTCGCCGCAGCCACGAAGCGCGCTGCCGAGACCGGTGCGACCGTGCTCGTCACCGACGACCCGATCGCCGCCGCCACCGGCGCCGACGTCCTCGTCACCGACACCTGGACCAGCATGGGCCAGGAGAACGACGGCCTCGACCGCGTCGGCCCCTTCCGCCCCTTCCAGATCAACGCTTCGCTGCTGGCGCACGCCGACCCGGATGCCGTTGTGCTGCACTGCCTCCCCGCGCACCGCGGCGAGGAGATCACCGACGAGGTGCTCGACGGCCCGCACAGCGCCGTCTGGGACGAAGCCGAGAACCGCCTGCACGCCCAGAAGGCGCTCCTGGTCTGGCTGCTGGAGAAACGCGCGGAGGCACCGCAGTGACCTGCCGGATCGGCACCGCACCCGCCCCCCGACCTCCGAGGCGCCGACGATGAGCGTGCCCCGAAGCCAGTCCGGCCGGGGCCCCGCCATCGCGCGGACCCGCGCCGGACGCCAATCCCGCATCATCGAACTCCTCGCCACCAACCCCGTCCGCAGCCAGGGCGAACTCGCCGCCCTGCTCTCCGCGGAAGGCATCGAGACCACCCAGGCCACGCTCTCCCGCGACCTCGACGAACTCGGGGCCGTGAAGCTCCGCGCCGCCGACGGGGGAGCGGGCGTCTACATCGTCCCCGAGGACGGCAGCCCCGTCCGCGGTGTCACCGGCGGCACCGACCGCCTCTCCAAACTTCTCGGTGACCTGCTCGTCTCGACCGACGCCAGCGGGAATATGGCTGTTCTGCGCACCCCGCCGGGGGCCGCGCACTACCTGGCGAGCGCGCTGGATCGGGCGGCGCTGCCGTGGATTGTCGGGACGATCGCCGGCGACGACACGATCGCGGTGATCGCCAGGGAACCGCTGACCGGAGCCGAGCTGGCGGCGAAGATCGAGGAACTCGCCTGAACTCGCATCATGGCGCAGGCACCACAACCAGGCGGATCACGCCCTGGTGAAGCTCGCCGCAGCCCGCGAGCCTTTCCACCTGGTCGCGGTGCGCGCTCGCAGGTGGGATGCCGACTGGGACATTCCGGTTCTCGACTATGGGCACGCGGTGACCACGGAGGGAATCGACAGCGCCGGCTGGTCGCCGCTTTCAACGCCGCCGATCCGGATCATTCCGACGCGCGCGGCGCTACGGCAAGCCGCGCTGACGGTCGTCTGGCCGCTCGTGATGCTCGAGAGCGAACACATCACCACCCGCGCCATCAACCGCCGGGCCGCCTACGCCGTCAATGGGCGGCTCCTGGTGCAAGAGCCTGCCGGACGGGTAGGAAGTGCCTGTTGCGACGGCGGAGCTGTTGCGGATCGCGCGCAGGGTGCAGAAACGCTGCCTGGCTTTGAATCTGGACCTCGCCGACGCGGTCAACGTCTCTCTGGCCGGGCGAGATGCCATTCCGCGTTCCGCCTGCTGCCCGATGATCTCTGACGTCTGTGAACGAGAATTTGCGAGTCGAGGATCATCGGAGGTCGGCGAGCAGGACATCCATGAGGGACTCCTCGTGGACAACGAGCCCGGTGCGGTGCATGGTCGGTGCGAGTTCGGGATCCCAGGGAGTTGGTGTCTGCTGACCGGTGAGCGGGAGCCGATGCACGCCGGATTCGATGGCGGCGAGGTAGTCGCTGGCCGACATTCGCCACGGCTCGGCGCCGAGGGTATGGAGCCGGGCGGCGATGCCGATACCGGGCCAGTCGAAGTCGCCGTGGTAGCGGATGCGGACACGTTCGGCGAGCGCGATGCCGGCGGCGGACGGATTGCCGCTGAAGCAGACGAGCGGTGCGGGAGCTCCGCTTTCCGCCGCGCGCTGTAGCACCTGGGGATTTTCGCAGGCCGCGACGGTGACCTCCGGAGCGGCCAACGGGATGGGGAAGGCGGTGAGTTCGGCGAGCGTGAGATGGGTGACCAGCCCCAGCTCGGTGCGGGTGCGGAGCATCGCCGACCACTGATCGCGGCCGGGCGGGCGCAGCCCCCAGGTGAGGACGGTGCCGGAGACCGCGTCGACGGTAATGCCCGCGAGCTGCCACAGCGTGCCGCGATCGCGGGGGGTGAGCGGGTCGGGCCGCTCGAAGGCCAGGCTCAGCGCGCGGATCGCCAGGCGGCCGGCGAGCCGGTCGCTGTCCAGCGCGTGCGCGTCACCGGCCACGTCGGTGGCCAGCTCGCCGAGCATCCGAGGTGGCTGCCGCTGGTCCAGCGCTATCGCCACAGCCTTCGCGGCGGTCGCGAATTCGGCGTGCTCGGGAGCGGCGGCGCGCAGCAGCAGCCCGGTGCTGCGCAGCCACTGCTTCCACGCCTCGACCCAGGGCGCCGCCGCCAGCCCGGTGTCCTCGAGCACCCGCTCGACCTCGGCCCACAGCGCGCTCACGGCGTCCCGGCGGGCCAGCCGCTCCGAGGGGCGATCCCGCAGCGGGCCGCCAGTGAGCTCGGTGAGCACGGTGATCAGCCCGGTCCCGGCGGCGCTGTGCCGCAGCGCCGCTTCGAGTTCGGAGATCGAGACGGTGCGCCGGCCGGGGGCTACCCGGCGGGCGAGCAGACCGGAAATCCGCTCCGCCGCATCGGGATCGAGATCCGCCCCGACCGTGCCGGTGATGGCGTGGCCGGTGCGTTCCAGCCGTTCGCGCAGTTTCGCCCAGAACTCGTCCAGGCTCGGTGCGGCGAGGAACTCGCGAGTACGCGGGGGGAGGGTCATCAGCGGCCTACCGTGGTGAGGAAGTGTTTGTTGCGTCCGTCCCAGTGGATGTGGGTGGGGACGACGCAGCTGTCGCCCATCCGGCGGATCTCGTAGATGTCCAGCGCGGGTACCTCGGGGACGGTGCCCCACAGCGCGTGGCCGGTCATCACGAAGTCGATGTCCAACCGGACCAGCAGCCCCATGAGCTCGCCGATCGCCCGCTCGTCGACCTTGGCGAAGGCATCGTCGAGCAGGACGAGGCGCAGTGCGCCGGCGGCATCGGGGAGCCCGGAGAGGTAACCGTCCGCGGCCGCGAAGAGCGTCACGTACGAAACGAAGCGGGTCTCGCCCTGGGAAATCTTGGCGCGCCGCGAGATCTTCCTGGTCTGCCCACGCTCCGGGCCGAGGATGGTGACCTCGACCGCGTGCCAGGAGCGGTAGTCGAGTGCCTCCCGCAGGTGAGCGGCGTACCCGGCGGCGGCGTCGGCGGCCTGCAGCCGCTCCACCCGCGCCCGGACCAGCGCGACCAGCTCCTCGCTGTCGTCGTCCGGACGGAGCTCGTCGGCTTGCCTGACCAGCTCCATGAGCCTGTGCAGCTCGGGGTCGGCGCCGTTCAGTTCCCATCGGAGCCGCACGCCGATGTTGTGACTGGTCCTGGTGTGGGCCAGGCTGGCGTTCATCGCGTCGACCAGCTGCCCGGCCTGCAGCACGCGGCGGCGCAGTTCGTCGGTGACATTGCCGAGGATGAATTCGGTGAAGACCTCGCGTTCCCGGTCGGTCAGCGCTACCCGGCCGCGTTCGACCTTGTCGGTGAGGTGCGCCAGCACCGCGGGGAGGTCGTGGTGGTGCTCGGCGCCCTCGATGTGTACCAGGATCACGCCGGGCCCGTCGGTCTGCGAGATATCGAGCTGACCGGAGGTGTCGGCGCCGAAGCGGGCGAGTGCGTTCCCCAGTTGCGCGTCGGTCGTCACCCTGTGGCCGCGCAGGCGGGCGATGATCGCGTCCGCGGTGCCGACGCAGGCCGCCGCGTCCTGCGGGTCGGGGACCGGGGCGAGCGCCGTATCGGTCGCGGCGGCGGTGAGTCCGGGGAGCCGGAGCCGCGCGTCGAGGAGTTCGGCCGCCCGGCGCAGCGCTGCGGCGCCGTCGCGCACGGCCACCTCCGCGAAACGGTGGTCGGACGTCGCCTGGATCTTCTTCGCGCGGGCCTCGTCGCGGCGCGTGGTCGCCGCACCGAGCTTGACTCGGGTGCGCCCGAGCTCCCCTTCGCTGCGCGCTATTTCCGCGTTCAGCTGCTGTAGCGGGAGCTCGAGCGCTTCCCGGCGTGTCTCCAGCTTGACGGCTTCGCGTTGCCACAGGTCGCGCCCGTGGCCCGCCGTCGCCTCGTCCTGCCTCCGCTGGGTGCGGCTGTCGAGAATCCGCTGGTAGGCGCTGTCCGCCGCGGTACGTTGCCGTTCGGTGTCCCGGCAGCTTCGTTCCAGTGCGGCGCAGGCGGCGCGAGCGGTCTCGCACCCATCGCGCGACCGGACGAGCTCGTCGATTTCGGCGGGGAGACCGAATCCTTCGCACAGTGCGCGGTGCTCGCGCTCGGCCGCGCTCCACGCCGCACGTTGCGCGGTGGCGTCCGCCCGGGCGATGACCGCTTCGGCGCGCAGCCGGGTCGCGTGGCCTTCCTGCGTCCGCGCGTGTTGCCGGGCGGCCACCAGTTTCTGCGAGCGCGGTGCGTTGCGTACCAGGTCGTCCAGTTCATCGCGGCGGCCGCGCAGCTCCAGCTCTTCGGTCTCGAGTTCCTCGATCGCGGCGGCGATCTCGTCCAGTTCGCGCTCGATCTCGAGCAGTTCGGCGCGGCGCGCCGCGGCTCTGGCGGTGGCGCCGATGTGGCGAGCGGCAGGCGGGTGGTGCCTGCCGCTGAGTATGCCATTGCGCCAGCTGCCGTCCCCGGCGATGGCGGTCACCGCCTGCGGATCGTGCCACCCGACCGCGGCCAGGATGTGCTCGACCGCGGTGGTCGCCTCCGGTGCGGCGGGGTCGGGCCGCAGCACCAGGGAGAGCGGGGCGGCGGCGGCCGGCTGCCCCGCCCGCAGCAGGACCTCGCCGTCTTCGGCGTGCAGTTCGCCCTCGGTGGTGCAGTAGGCAGCAGCCCGGCGGCGAGCAGCGCGCCCTCGATTCCCGCGTGCTCGGATTCGGCCGTGTCGTCGCGGAAATCGACAGCCCGCCAGAGCGGAATGCCGCGGCCGGTGGACTGCCACGGCGCCGCCGGTGGTTCGGGGTCCTCGGCGGCCAGCAGCCGCACCCGCCGCTTCCGCAGCGCACGCATGCCGGCGCGGTGCTGCTCGACCTGGAGCGTGATCGCGGCCGAGCGCCCGACGAGCTCGTCCCTGACCGGCTGCGCGAGCTCGGCGGCCAGCGCGTCCAGGCCGGTGAGCTGCGTGTCGTCGGCGTCGCCGCAGAGCGCCTCGGGATCGGCGAGCAGCGCGGCGAGGACGGGGTGCGCGCGGTCCACCTCCGGCAGCAACCGGGTGGTGCCTGGCGCGGCGAGCCAATCGCGCCAGCCGCGGTTGATTTCGACGGCGAGCTGATCCCTGGCCGCGGCGTCGGCCTCGGCCCGCGCGGCCGCGCCGGCGGCGCTGTCCTCCCGGTCCGCGGCGACATCCTCCAGACCCCGGATCCGGCGGTGCTCGCCGTCGAGCCGCCGTGCCTCCTGCACCCGCCGGTCGGTCTTGTCCCGCCGGTCGGCGGCCGCCCGGCGCGACGCCTCCGCGCCTGCCCGCGTCTCGGCGAGATCGCCGGGCACGAGCGTCAGTACCGCCGCCCGCGGGCGGGTGATCGGGATCGGCGCCTGGTCGAGGGAGTCCATGACGGCGTCGATGGTCTGCTCCTCGTCCGTGGATTCCACCCCGATCGAGCCGGGCAGCCTGCCGTGCGGGAGATCGACGGCGGTGAGCGCGGCCACCGCCTCGCGCAGTGCCGCGCCCGCCTCGGCTGCGGCCTCACGTAGCCCAGCGGCGGCGTCGGCGTACCGCTGCGCTGCGGCCGCCTCCGCTTCCCGCGAACGCCGCGCGGTGCCGAGCCCCTGCTCCGCACCGCCGTGTAGCGCGGCCACCGTCGACCTGTATTGCTCCAGGTCTTTCAGGTCGTCGAAGAGCGGACGTTCGCGCAGCGCGGTGATGGCGTCCTTCAACTCGGCCTTGGTCGCGGTCAGCTCGGTCACCTCGACCTCGGCGGCGCTCTCGGCCGCCTCGAATCCATCGCGCGCACCGGCGAATTCATCGCGGGTCCGCCGGGCTTCGAGGAGGCCGGTGGCCGCCGCCCGCAGCGCTGCGGCGCTCTCGGTGAGCACGCCCGCGGCATACCCGCGGTAGACCGCGTGAAAGCGCGTGACCTGCGCCAGGGTTCCGGCCAGCTGCTCCTGCGCCAGCCGGGTCGCGGTGAGCCCGTCCAGCCTTTCGCCCGCCGCTTCCAGGGTCCGCTCGTTCAGCGGTGGCAGCGCGTCGGAGAGGATCTGCGGGAGCTTGCCCTCGTCGATCCGGTTGCCGACATCGGGGGAGCGCAGCGTGTGCAGCAGTTGGATCAGCCCGGTGAACCGGTCCCGGTCACCTTCGCCACGCAACCCGAACACCCGGGCGCGGACCTGCTCCCGATGCTGCTCGGCGTCGGTCAGCGCGTCGGCGCCGATCAGGTCGCGCAGCCGTTCCCTGGAGAGCGCCTGCCGGTCGTCGTCGAGCAGCGGCAGCTCCGTGCCGACCCGGCTGCCGGTGACGAAGAACTGCACGTCCGAGCGGTGTGCCGATGCGCTGTACCTGATGTGCGCGCCGAGCGTGAGATAGCCGCCGGGGCGCGCGAGTTCGAGCCACAGGTAGCCGATCCGGTTGGTCTGGCCGCGGGCGCCGGTGCGCATCAGTTCGTCGAGGCTGACCTTCTGCGACCCGGTCGCGTCCATCCGCCGCCGGTCCGCGTCGAACAGGAACGGCAGCAGCATCTCCAGCGCCCGCGACTTCCCGGAACCGTTCGCGCCGCGCAGGATGAGCCTGCCACCGGTGATGGCGAACTCGGTGTCCAGGTAGTGCCAGACATTGACGACGCCCGCGCGGACGAGCCGCCAGCGCTCCTCGAAGTGTTTGACCGGAGTGGCATTCACGGCGTTTCCTCCCCCTGCACCTCGAGGGTGAGCTGCGTGGTCACGGTGATCCGCGGCCGATACCGGTGGGCGGGCGGCAGTAGTCGCAGCCCGCCGTCGTGCCGTTCGGCGAGGCACAGCGACCGCAGCAGCTCGACGATGTCCTCGCGGAGCCGGTCCGGAGCCTCGCCGTACTCGGCCTTCCAGATCCGCCGGTGCCGCTCGATCAGCGTGCCGAGCACGGTGTCGACGAGATCGAACCGGAAATACTCGCCGTCGCCACGATCAGCGAGCTCGCCGATGAGCAGCAGCGCGGCCTGCTTGACGGTGCCGGGGCCGGGAAAAGCGATATCGCCGAGTGCGTCGGCCGGGTCGTAGGCGAGCGCGCCCTCGGCCCTCACCTCGAGGGTCAGGCCGAAGTTGTCGTTGAGCAGCCGGGCGAGCTCGTTCCGTTCCCTGGAGAGCACGCCGAGCTCCTCCTGGCTCAGATGCTCACGCAGCACCGCCGGGTTCTCCGTGAGCCTGCGCCGCAGCCGCTGGCGGGGCGCCCCGGCATCCGGTGCGAGCACATCGGCCTGGCACACCGCCGGGCCGATCGAACGGATCAGGATGTGCGGCAACAACGGTCTGCACACCGTCAACAGCCCCTCACTGTCCTGGCTGTCACCCCACTGCGCGACGGTGCCGTCGGTTTCGGTCAGCACGCCCCACTCGATCAGCACCCCGAGCGCGGCCACCAGCCGCCGGCGCCCCGGCAGCCCGTCGGAGAGCACGATCCGCTGTTCGGCGGCATCGGCGCGGATCTGGGCGACCAGTTGCGAGATCAGGATCTGCTCCCCGACACCGGGGGCGAGCAATGCCGCGCAGGTCAGCGCGACGAGCGTGTAGGTCGCGGCGTCCAGTGGCGTCCCGCTGCGGCGCGCGAGATTGCGCAGCGGGGCATCGGCTTCCGGCGGTGACTTGGCCAGCCGCGCGAAGCCCGGCTCGACGACGAGCTGGTAGCCGAGCTGGGTGCCGAACATCGCGCGCAGCGCGGCCGCGTGCCGCCGGATCAGCGCGAGCGAATCCGGGGCGCGCGCTGCCGTCACGATCGGCGTCTCCAGCAGGACGCGGGCGGCCTCGCGCACCGCGGCCGCGTCGGACGACCGGGTGCCGAGCGACCGGACCCGGCCGGTGTCGTTGTTCAACGGGCCACCCGCAGAGTCGTGGCGCCGCCCGCCTCCGCCACCGGGCGGACGGACAGCGTGTATCCGTCGACGGTCAGTGTGCCGTCCGGGGATTCCACCCGGGTGCGCCCGCCCGCCACGGCCGTGACCACCAGCCCCAGGTCGTGGTCGACGAGGACGGTGTCGTCCGCGAAATCCGTGTTGAGCGCCAGCAGCCTGGCCAGCAGGTCGAGGAGGACTGTGCGGGCCGCCGCCGAGAGCTTCGCGCCGTCGAGATTCCCGCAGGCGAGCAACTCCGCGGCGGCTTCGCGGTGCCGCTGTGCCTCGTCGCGGGCCGCGGCCTCGATGATCCTGCGATCGGCGCTGGAATCGGGGACCCGTGACACCCGGCCGCGTGACACCCGGTTTCCGCGTTCGCGCAGCGAGACCGGGACATCGATGGGGTCAGCGGCGGCCCACGATGTCGTTGGCGACACCCGCGGGTCGGGTTCGTCGGGACCGAGACCGAGATGTCTGGTCGGCCAGGCGCCGAACGCCGCCGCGAACAACCGGCTCGCCTCGTCGTCGGCGGAGTGCTCGAGCCAGTTCGCCAGGCGCAGCAGGTCGGCGCGGCGCGAGTACCCGGTGCGGGACGAATCGAGAATGCGCTTTGCATTGGCGATCAACTGTCCGAGCGCCTGCCCGGCGGCGTTGCGCAGCTGTCCAGGGCCCGAATCCGTCCCCGAATACCACTGGTGCAGCTGCGTCCAGTCCGTGCGCGACCGGCCGGCCGAACGCTCGACCGCGACCTCGTCGCCGAGGCTCAGCCCCGGCAGTGCGTCGAGGACGGACAGCAGCTCATCGATCCGGGGCAACACCCGGTCGAGCGCACGGGCGATCAGCGGAGCATGCCGGTTGACGTCGGCGTTGATCAGGTCGACGTAGTCCAGAAGCAGTTCCTTGAACCGGGTGTACTCATCGCCGCCCAGATCGAACCGGGAGAGCACGCCGGACAGGTAGGCGTAGAAGTCGGTGACGCTCGCGGTGAACAGCCGCTGGTTGTTGAAGATCGTCGTCACGATGCCGGCCAGGCGCTCGTCCCGCTCCACGCTTGCGGCGGTGTCCAGCAATCCGGGAATCTCCGCCAGCGCATCCGCGATCCGGCCCAGCAGCTCGCGAGCGACCTCGCGCGCGCCATCGGCGGTGGCCATGATCTCCAGCGCGCTCCGGTGCACCCGGCCACCGAGGGTGGACACCTGGTAGCGCGAGCGCGCCCGCAGGTACTCGGCCACCGTGCCGACCCGGGCGTCCCGCAGCGAAGGGATCAAATTCCCCCAGCGGACGAGCTGTTTGCACCGGGCCTCCACGAGTTCGGCAGGCAGCGTGGTTCCCGCAGCTGCCAGCTGCTCGGCTACCGCCGCCGCCGACATGTCGGCGAGCAGCGACGCCGTGAACAGCGACATGATCGCGAGGTAATCGCCGCGCTCCTCCGCTGCCAGATAGCGGAACAGGTCGAGGTTCGCCACCCCGCCCGGTTCCGTCTGCGATTGCGAACCACCCCCGTTGCGCATGTCGACCACGATAGAGCCGGGCACCGACATCGTGCCGGGGTTCGCGGCTCGTCTTGTCGCCGGGCGATGCTCCGCGGTCAGCTCACGGTGGCACTGTCGAACACCACGGGTTGCCGTGCGCGATGAAGGATCGGCTGCTGTTGGCGCGCCGGTGCCGAACTTCGCCATGGCACATCGAATCGGGCGACGCTCCGTGGATCGTCGGCACGATCGCCGGCGACGACACGATCGCGGTCATCGCCGGGGAGCCGCTGACCGGGGCGGAGCTGACGGCGAAGATCGAGGAGCTGGCCTGACCACGACCGGCTGATCGTGTTGACAAGACAAGATCGTGCACGAAAGGGTGAGAGGCGCTGTCACCGCTGATGCAGCGGTGGAAGTTCGGGAGGGGAAGGTTTCATCGGGATGGATTCACATGCTGTTCGGCACCGTCCCATCGTCGTGGAGCACCGATGATGGCGACCCAGGGATTTTTCAACCATTACGACGATCCCGACGAATTCTGGGACGAGGAACCGATCGTCCGGCAGTCGGCTGAACGCCCGCTCCCGCCACCGGCCGATCTGCCGAGCGCGCAGGCCGCGGTCGATCGGCCGATCCCGGGAGAAGCCGAGCCGCCGGCGCGAATCGACGATTACGCGGATACTTCGTCTCGAATCGGATCATCATCGGTCGCAATGGAACTCGACAACGATTTCCTGCCGGTCCACATTCGGCTCGCGCCCGAGTGGACCCGTTCTGCCGCCCACCTGGAGGTCGGAGCGGAACTCGTCGCGGCCTATCGAGGCGCGGTGTCGGAGCGCCTCGACAAGCTGCATGCCGCCCGTCGCATGCCCGCGCCGCAGGAGATCTCGGCCTCGGCGGTGCCCGACCACCGCGTGCGTGTGATGCTGTTGCTCGAGACCGAGACGTGGGACCAGTACAGCGCGCTCACCAGCACGATGGTCGCCACCAACCGATACGAGGCACACGGACGCGCCGTGGCCGGTGGGCGGTACGCGGTCACGATGTCCGCGCACGGCTGGTACTTGGAAACGATCGAGGTGCAGCCCGCCTGGGGAGCAAGCGCGCATCCCGATCGGATCGTCGACGAACTCCTCTTCTGTGCCGGCGATATCCGGTCGCAGCGGCCCCGATACACGGTGCGCGGCGACTACTCCCGCCTCACCGACGCCGACCTCGACGATCATCTGCGCAGTCACCGCCGACAACTCCTGGGGGGATTGGTGAACAACAATGACCGATGAGGTCGGGATCTCACTGAACAAGATGCGATCCGCTGTCACGGAGTGGAACGAAGCGGCCGCGGATCTCCAATCGGGTGTGGACATGGCGTCGAAGCTCGAGATAACCGAGGGCGGCGCGGGGACCTTCGCGGCGGCCCTGGCACAGTACCAGCCCACGCCCGGGTATTTCCGGGACCGTTTGCAGGAGGGGGTCACCGTGCTGCGGGATATCGCCACCGTGCTCGCGTATGCGTGCGATCAGTACGAAGCCGAAGAACTCGCCAGCCAGGCCACGTTCCAGCGGCAGCAGGGGGGCGCATGACCCCCACGGACGTGCTCGACACCAAAGGCGCGCTGGAGCAGCACATCACGTTCATCCGCGCCAAGATGAGCGAGATCGATGACCTGCCCGCGAAGGTCGATACCTACGCCGGGCACATCGTCAAGGCCATCCGGACTCAGGCGAACGTCGGATTCCTCGCGCTCAATGTCGTCTCGGTCGGCCTGGTCGGTTTCGCGGCCGAAGAGCTGGTCGACAAAGTGTGGGAGGAGCGGGACAAGGTCAATGCCGCCGTCCGCGCGACGTCGGCGACCCTGAAGAAGATCGATCCCGACCTCGAGGTTCCGATCAACTTGATCATGGTCGCGAATGAATGGCGCAACTTCAAGGGATACATCCAGGCGGCCGAAGCGGATTTCGATTACACGGCACTCGGTGCGGAGTGGCAGGGTAAGGCCGCCACCCGATATGTCGGAATGCGCGCGCACCAGGCCAAGGCGTTCGCGAACCTGCCGTCGGTCTGCGAGGAGATCGCGGTCAGTCTCGAAAATGTCGCTCGGGCCGAAATGGCACTCTACGGAGAGCTGGCGACAAAATCACAGGAGCTCGTCGAAAAGATCACCGGGATAGTCACGGACTTCACGAAGGCTGTATTCAACTTCCCCTGGGGGCCCGTATCTTCACTCGCTGATCTCGCCACTGCGGCAGCCGCGATCAATACCTTCGTCACCGATGTCGTCAAGTCGATGGGGGACAGCGCAGTCGACAACATGATCGAGGGAAACCGGATCGCGCAGAACACGTCGATCCAGGTCGGGCTGCCGAACAACCAGTGGCCGCCCGCTGTCCAGAAGGAGGTCTACGCCCCGGCGGGATCTTCCGCGCTCGACGATCTGCGTGGCGCCATCGCTGACGGAACCACGCTGGACGGGGACAAATCCGACTGGGAAATCGGCAGTACAACGGTGGCCGCACCATGACACGAGCCTCTGTATCCGTGGCCTTCGCGGCAGTGCTTCTCCTTCTCCCGCTCTTCGGGTGCTCTTCCCCGCCGCCGCCCTCGGCGCCACCTCCGGTAGCGAAACCGGCCGCTATGACGCAAGGGGAGCTGTGTTCTTCGCTGGAAGAGTTGTTCGCCGAAAAACTCTACGCCCGGACACTCCAAACCATCCCGGCGTCCAAGGACGAGTCTGTGGACGTGTCCATCAGCGGGTTGTGCCGAATCGTGCAGGGAAGTAAACCGGCCGGGCACGTGGAGTCCCGTCACGCCCCCCAGGCCGACGACCCCACCGAAGGTGTCCCGGGATTCGAGCGCAGCACCGTCGACGGTGTACCCGTCTGGATCCGGGACCGCACCGCCGACCCGGACAACTCATCCACCCAGGTGCGCTTCGCGACCCGTGTCGACGAATGGAATGTCCGTCTGTACATCGAGAACGAGACGATCACGGCGAGCGGACCATTGCGCCTGACCGACGAAAACAAGCGGGAGGCCGCCCGATTCCTCGTCGACCTGGCCAGGCGGCTGTCCGGTAGCTGACAAGCAGTTCCGGCCCGGTGCAGCAGGGGATGTCGATGAAGGAATGGCCCGAGCGTTCCAGGCCGCCGACGTCGGCGGCCTGGAACGTGACGATGGTGGCGGCAGCCGTCGCGACCGCGCTGTGCTGCGCCCTGAAGCTCTGGTCGGATGTGACGATGTTCGCGGACCAGGAATCCTGGCTGCCCCTCGGCCTGCTGATCGCCGTACCGGTGGTGGTGTGGTTCGTTCTGATCGCCGTCGGCCGCGTGCGGTACGCGGGCCGGTGGCGCTTGGGCCTGCTGGTCCCCCTGTGCGTGGTGGCGACCGTGGTGCTGGCCGGATTCTCGGTCCCGGGCCGGATCGGCTGGCTGCTGACTCGAAGCGAGATGGAACGGGCCGCCGCGGAGTGCGACACGCTGCAGAGCGAGCGATCGGATGGTTCGTACAGAAGTCGAACCGTCGGTGTCTACGACTTCCACCACGTCGAGAGCGGGCCCGGCGGAGAATGCGAATTCTTCCTGTCGACGCATTACCCGGGAGTGCGGAGCGGGTTCCTGTACCTGCCGAACGGTGCGGCCCCCGTCAGCGACCTCGATCACGAGTACGTCCGCCTCGGTGGCTCCTGGTACTACTTCAAGGCCTGATCTCCGCGGGCCGACTTCGAGCTGCCCGGCGTCGGCACCTACCCGAGCAACTCCGACCGCCGCCCGCTCCACGTGACCACCACCTGATCCCGAGCCCGGCTCGCCGCCACATACAGCAGTGACCGCTCGCGCAGCCGCGCCTCGTTCACCTCTTCCTCCGGCACCCCGGTGAGCCCGGCCTTCGCCGGTACATGCGCCTCATCGATCCCCGCGAGGATCACCCGCGAGAACTCCATCCCCTTCGCACGGTGCATGGTCAGCACCTGGACATGACCGGGCAGCGCCGGGCTGTCGTCGAGCACCCGCGCGCTGATCCCGCGTTCGGCGAGTGCCCGGACCAGTTGCCCGCGGTCGCCGAGGCCGCGGGTGAGCACCGCGATGGTGGACGGCTCGACGGCGGGCTCATCCAGCCAGGCGTTGATCCGGCCTGCGACCGCTTCCAGCTCGTGAGCCGCCGAATCGCAGGGCAGGAGCTCGGGTTTCGGTCCGGTGCGCGCCGAGCGGTAGTCGTGCGCGGTCTCCTTGCCTTCCTCGAGATCGTGATAGTCGGCTCCGCTGAGCACCCCGACAGCGAACGCCAGATTCTGCGCGGTGGTTCGGTAGTTCAACGTCAGCCGCCGCGACCGCCCCACGATCTTGATCCCGAGCCGCGCGAGCACGACCGGCTGCCCGTAGATCCGCTGATGCGAATCCTCGGCGATGAAAAGATCATTCGGCCCCTCAGCGACCAGCGCACGCAGCATCAGCCAATGAGTCGCGTGCAGATCCTGCGCCTCGTCCACGATGACGTGATCGGCCAGCCGGGCGGCACCGGCACTCGCCCGCTGCTGCAGATACTCCGACGCGATCGCGAGAATCTCCGCGAACCCGAGCGTCTCGTCCATCCGGCTGCGCCGCCGGTACGCGGCAACGAGCTTCCAGATCGCGAGCCGTTGCTGCCGGGACAGCCGCACCCCGCGCCCGGCCCGCGCCACCCGCGCGTATTGCTCCACCGACGTGATCTTGTTCGCCAGCACCACCGAGGTGTACTCGGTATCCAGGAACCAGGCCGACGCCAGCCGCTGCTCCAGACCGCTATCGATGGTCTGCACCAGATCCCGCCACACCTGGTCCTGCCGCGTCCTGGCGACCGGGATCTCGGTGCGCACCCCGAGCACCGCCTCCACCGCGGGCCCGATGTCGTCGGCCTGTCGGACGATATCGTTGGCCAGCTTGTCCAGCCCCGCGACGTAGATGCCGCGCTCGCCGGGGCGCTTCGCGATCTCGATACCGGGATCGAGCGCGCGCAGGTCGGTCTCGAGGTTCTTGGCGAGCGTCTTGTTGAAGGTGGTCAGCACGATCCGGGCCGCGGGGTTGCGGGCGAGCAGGTTGCGCGCGCGGTGGATCGCCACGACCGTCTTCCCGGTGCCGGCGCCACCGGAGAGCCGGAAGGGGCCGCTGTAGTCCTTCTCGGCGTATTCGCGCTGCTCGGGGTGGAGGAAAACCCGCCAGGCCGCGAAGTCACCGCCCTCGATCACCCGGCGCAGCTCCTCGCTGCCCTCGATGTAGGTGAACTGCATCCGGGAGGCGGGCCTGGTCAGCGCCTCGATGATCCGGTCGTCCTCGTCGACCGTGGTGTCCACCGGCGCCTCGGGGAAACGGTACTTCTCGCGGATGTCGTCGATACTGGTGCCGCTGCCGAGCTCGATCAGCGCGTCGGCCTGCCACTCGACGGCGTCGGCGGCGATGTCGGTGAGCTCGAAGTCGTCGGCGGCGGCGAGCGCGCGCCTGGCCAGCGAGGCGTCGAGCCCGAGCCGGTCGGTGAGGTCGCCGAGACCGAAGCCGGCCGTGGCCAGGAAGCCCTGCGCCTTTTTCGGCTCGGCGACGGGACGTTCCGGGGCGGCGGGCACCTCCACGGCTTCGGCGATCACACCCTCGAGGATTCCGTTGACCGGATTGACCTGCAGGAAGGCCCGCTCGGCGATGCCGTTGGCGACGTCGTGCTTCCACGTCCCCAGGTAGACGTAGGTGGTGCCGCCCTCCTTCGGGTCGACCCGGAACAGCACCGCGCGGTGGTTGAGATCCACCCGGCCGGTGCGCACCCGCCGGTCGACCGCACCCTTCATCGGCTCGATGTGCAGGCCGGGGGAGGTGTCGTCGGCCTGCAGCTTCGCCAGGAACGCGAACACCCGCTGCAGCAGGGAACCGTCGAGCTTGGCCGGTGCCTTGCTCTCGTTGGTCATGACGATATTGGCCATCACAGCGCTCCATTCGCAGTCAGGGCCGCGATGATCGGCGTCATCTCCGGCGGGCACACCGTCCACCCCAGGGCGGCCAGCGTAGTGGTGGCGCTCTCGTCGCCGTCGAACAGCACGCCGACCAGGGCGCCGGGCCAGGCCAGATCGATGACCTCGCCGTCGTCGGTCTCGAAACCCTGTGTCGGCAGCGGTGTTCCGGCATCCGCCAAGGCCACCACGAGAGCACGCTCGGCGTCGGAGATGCTCTCCTCGACGAGCCGCTGCCACTCCGGGCTCAGATCCTCGGCGGCTGCCTCGGCGCGCGGCTCCGGTGCGGTGGCGTCGCCCGTGAGCAGGCTGCGGGTGGTGACCAGGTGGGTGTCGTTCAACCCGAGCCAGTTCGAGAGCCGCAGCCAGTCGCGCCAGCCGTCGCCGTCCCGATCGCCGATGGCGTCGTCGCGGTCGTCGAGCAGGAGCACCGCGGTCACCGCCTTCGTGTCGCCGCGCAGGGCCGCGGTGAGGGTCAGCGGCCCGTCGACGTACGAGGTGCACGCGTGGTCACCGGCGGGGATTCCGGCGTCCGGCCGGTCGAGCAGGGCCAAAGCCCATTCACCGAGCGCGCTACCGTCGCCCCGCACCCGGTTGCCGAGCAGGAACATCACCGGCAGCCAGTGCCCGACCTTCGCCCACTCGCCGATATCGGGCTCGGCCACGAACTCGAACAGCTGGGTGACCGGGTCGTGGGTGAGCAGGTCGACGACGGCGCGCCGCAGGGTGCCCTGCTTGACGATCAGCTGGCTGCCCTTCTCCGAATACCAGGACGGCAGGGTATGCGTCCCGGCTTCGAACCGGTCCAGATCCTGGCTGCCGAACGACCACACCATGACCCCGCCCGAGCGCAGGATCTCGCGCTTGCGGGCGTCGTCGGCGACCCGGTTGGCGGCGGGGTCGGCGTGGTAGCGCTTGCCGTCGGCGAAGATCGCGATCACCGGGATGTCCGGGTCGAGGGTCTCCAGCGCGAAGTCGGGCACGCTGTTGCCCATCTGCACCTGCGGTGTCAGGGTCCATGTCCGGGTGTGTAGGCCGGGCACGGTGATGGTGGCTTTGTTGGCGTAGGTGCCCGGTGTCTCCTTGATGGTGGCGCCGAGTCGCCGCAGCCGGTCCAGGAACGCCTGGTAGAAGCGGCGCTCCAGCGGAGACTCCCTGCTGCCGAGCGTCTTCGCCGGGCTCTCCTCGACGATCGAGGCGGACCACGCCGACCAGGAGGGCTCCGAACCCCCGGCATCCAGAATGCCGTCGAGGATCTTCGCCGCGGTCTTGCGCGAGACCTGGTCGAGCTCGTTGGGCGGGGTGAACGGCAGCAGGCAGTTGTGGCAGGCGAGCCGCGATTCCTCGGCGCACGAGCACGCGTGCAGCAGCTCCCTGGCCGCGGCCAGCACCGACCACACCTTGCCGGGGTCCGCGAACTCGGCCAGGTAGCCGGTGCCGCCGGGTACGGTGTCGTGGATGAGCAGCGCCTGCTGGTTCCGGTCGTAGAGCGCGTCGGGGATGGCGACGACGTCGAGGTGCTCAGGGGCGCCGCCGATCACCTGCCGCAGCCCGAGCAGGACGGCCGCGCTCAGGCTCGGGTAGGCGAAGGTGTCGTAGCGCAGCTCGGGCGGCACGTGCAGCAGCACCGCCTGGGTGCGCAGCGTGCGGGCCAGCGCGATATCGCGGACGTGCGCCTCGTCGGTGGCCTTGCGGAACCGGCACCAGGTGCGGTGCTCGTAGGCCTCGTTGCGCCCGGCGACCCGGTCGAGCTGGCCGCAGCCCGAGCACACCCGGAAGAGGCCGGTGGTCACCTCGGTGCCCGCGATGGTGCGCCTGCTGCCCTGCGAGGTCCGCCTGCCCATGTTGAGCCAGCGAATATCGATGTGGCGCAGGTACTCCGCGCCGAAGTGGTGGTCGGCGGCGAACCAGCGGCGGGCGATGTTGTCCGGGTTCACGTCGGCGGCGGTGAGCACCGAGTACACCTCGCGGTGGCGTTCGTCGCGCGCGTCGGTGATCGCGGCTTCGTCCCGGCGCACCTCCGCCGACACCTTCGCCATCTCCACCACGCGCAGCTGCTGGCTGACGTCGGCGATGGCGCCCTCACCGCAGCGCGGGCAACTGCCTCGATGCCGCGGCGCCTCCCCGCCGGCGCTGATGTCGGCCCAGCCGCAGGCCGGGCACATGCGCCAGGTGTGGATACCGGCTTCGCCGGCGCCGAGGTCGACGGCGTCGATCCGCACGGCGAGGCCCTGCGCGTAGAAGGTGGCGCCGGGGGCCAGCTCGGTGAGCGCGGTCCTGGCGCCGCGCTGGTAGGTCTCGGTGTCGCCCTGGTACTCGTTGCTCTCCGGGTCGATCCAGGTGATCCCGACGTCGAGCGTCACCGAGTCGTCGAGCAGGGTGTAGTTCGGCAGCACGCCGTAGCGCTCCAGCACGCCGACCCAGTGCTCGGTGGTGAGGTCGTTGAGGTGCCTGCCGATCAGCCGGAAGGTGCCCTTCGCCGAGCGCAGTGCGCGCCGGTCGTCGTCGGTGGCGGCGGGGGAGTTGGCCCGCTGCTCGAACTCGGGCATCGCGGCGTCGATGGCGGTGCGGCGTTCGACGAGCTCGTCGACGTCCCGCCGCCACCGGTGCACCGCTTCGGTCAGGTGCCGCCGCAGCCCGCTGCCGCCGTCCTCGCCCGGCGCAGCCCACCCTCGCAGGCCGGTGCGGGCCGGGTCGTCGAGCAGCGCGCCGAACTGGGCCAGGAACCCGTCGAGCAACTCGTCGGCCTTCGCCTCCGCGGTCCCGATGAGCCCGGCCATCCAGCTGTTCTCGTCGAAGCTGCCGAGCACAGCGCGGGCGTCGACCGGGTCCAGCGCGCCGGGCTGCCTGGCCAGCCGGTCGACGATGTGCGCGACGTACTGACGCTGCAGGATCTCCTCCGCGGTGAGGAAGGTGGCGGGCGGCCGCACGTCGCCGGATATCACCGAGAGCGGCTCGTAGAGTTTGGGCAGGTGCTCGCCGCGCCCGCGCACGAACGCCAGCACCAGCGAGTTCCCGGTCAGCCGCCCGGCGCGGCCGACCCGCTGCAGGTAGGAGGCGACGGTGCGGGGCATGGAGCCGAGCATGACCGCGGAGAGGTCGCCGATATCGATGCCCATCTCCAGGGTGGGCGTCGCGACCAGCACATTCGGTGCGGTCGGGTCGGCGCTGGCCTGCTTGAACTTGGTCTCGTACTCCAGCCGCATCGCGGTGGGCAGCAGCGAGGTGTGCTCGCGGGCGACCACCCGCTTCATCTCCGAGCGGTCGTAGAGCCTGCGGTAGAAGTTCTCGCCGCGGTGCGCGCGATGCAGGGTGCCCGGGCAGCGGGTGAGCAGGCACGGCGCCCCGTCGAGCTGGTCGACCACGGTCGCGCTGCCCGGATTCTGGGTCTGGCAGACCCCGCACACCAGCAGGTGCCTACCCGCCTCCAGATCGCTCAGCGCCGGGGCGCCGACCAGGACACCCTTGTCGCTCAGTTGATAGGCGGTGAGCCCCTTCTCGGTGGTGACGGTGGTCAGCACCCGCTCCTCGGCGAGCACGGCGAAGAGCGACCGCGCCAGGAACCCGCCCTCGAACGGCGACACCCCGAGGCACCGGGCGGCCCACCGGGCATACCACGAGGAGGGGGCGGTGATCGGGTCGAAGCCATCCGGGATGGTGCGCGCCCCGAGCGCCGGGAAGGCCGGTGCCGGGCGGCCTTTCGGGAAGGCGGGCATGCCCTCGCCGCGCGGCCGCCCGCCCCACACCCAGCGACGGTTGGCGTCGTGCCGGACGAATTTGTGCAGCCAGCTGTGCCCGATGGCGCCCTGCGTGCGCATGCGCTCCACGGTGCCGCGCACCCAGCAGCCGACCGCGGCGGCCTCGGGCGCGGAGAAGGCGAGCTGGTGCTCCGCGCCGTCGAGCGCCTGCCGTCCCAGGGCGGTGACATCCCGGAGGGCGACCTCCGCGACGACGCTCCCGGTGAGTTCGAGGGTGCGGCCGAGGCGGGACTGCAACCCGAACTCGAGGTCGATATCGAACTGGACCCGCTTGCGGACCCGGCCCAGCGCTTTGCGCCGCTCGTCGGCGGAGCTGCCCGGCTGCCAGTAGGCGAGGAACTCGTCCCGCTCGACGACGTCCGGGGCGAGCAGGTGGTAGCGCCGGGCCGGGTCGGTCCCCGCGCGCTCCAGCACCGCGTCACACAGCTCGGCCAGCGTCACCATCGACCCGCCGGAAACCTTGGCGCCCAGCGCGTTCCGCAGCGTGGAGCGCAGACTCAGCGTGTGTGACCTGGCCTGCACGAAACCGGCCCGGTGCGCGGCGTCCTGCACGCTGTCGGTGAACATGAGCGCCTTCTTCTCGTCGGCGTCGAGATCGGCGTCACCGAACATATTCGACAGCGCCACCGAGAGCTGCGTCGCCACCGCGCTGCCCAGGAACCGGATGCCGTCGGCGGTATTGCAGGCCGGGCACACGTCCTTCTGCGATTCCTCGTCGGCGCCCGGCCCGGTGAGCACCAGCACCGGCAGCGCCTGCCCCTCCAGCACATCGGGGCTCTCCGGGTCGGGTGTCTCGTCGCTGAGCTCCCGGTCGCCGAGCCGCAGCCAGCGCAGCCCCTCGACCGCCACCTCCTGCCTGGCCTCCAGCGGCGCGGAGATCAGGGCCCGGACCCGGGCGTCACCGGCGAAGTGCTGGCTGCGCACCGATTCCTGATCGGGGTCGAGCCAATTGCCGGTGGGCGCCATCCGCACACCCCAGCCGGAACGCCCGCAGTGCCGGCAGAACAGCGCGGGCTGGTACTCGACATCCACCCCTTCGGCGACACCGTCATCGGCCCAGCGGAACCCCGCCGACACCGCGAGCGCCCGGTCGATCCGGGAGAGCTCCCGAACCCACAGGTGCACATCGACATTCAGTGCCGAACGTCCGACCTCCGCCCGCAGGTGCGACAGCGCGGCGAACACGAAGTCGAGGTACCGCTGCCGGGTGGCCTGCGATTTCGGGCTGTCCCGCTCGCCCGACGGCGCGGGCAGCACCGCCGCGGCCAGCTCGGCCAGCGACACCGCCGCCGCTGACCGCTCCACCAGCCGCACGAACAGCTGATGCTGTTTCAACAGGCCGAGCTGCTCGCCCTCGTCGAGCCGCCGCAGCTCCACCGCCAGCTCGTCGGGGCTCGGGTGCCGGTCGCCCGCGCGCTCGAACAGCGTCGCGAGCACCGCCGCCGTGAGCTGCGCATTGCCCGGCGAGGTCCGCTTGAGCGCGTCAAGGAAGGTGACCGCACCCTCGACCGCGGGCGCGATCGGCAGATACAGCCGGTCCAGCTCGGTCTCCCGAGCCGCCAGCCACTCGTCCAGCTCGAGCCGCGTCTCCCCGACCAGCGCTTCCTTCGGGAACACCTCGCCGAACACGGTGTGCGCGAACTCGAGCATCGCCGTCGGCTCACCCTGGCCGCCCAGCGTCGCCGAGGTCGCCACCGGCGTGATCCGCCCCAGCGGCCGCGCCCGATCCGCCTCGTCGGCCTCGGTCCAGTACGACTTCACCGCCAGCCCCAGCCGCCGCAGCAGCATGGCCACATCGGTGCCCTGCGCCCCGTCGTAGGTGTGGAACTCGTCGAGCACCACGTACTGCAGCGACTCCGCGGACTGCCGCCACATCGCCGCCCGGTCCGGGCGCAGCAGCAGATGATCGAGCATCTTGTAGTTGGTGAGCAGGATGTCCGGCGGCGAATCGTGCATGAGCCGCCGGTCGGTGATCAGCCCGTCCGTCGACACCATCGTCCGGCCCCCCGACGACTGCTCCCCGGTGTAGAGCCCCGCCGAAATCCCCGCCAGCTCCGGATGCGCGGTGATCAGCCGGGCCAGCCGCTGCTCCTGATCGTTCGCCAGCGCATTCATCGGGTAGATGATCAGCGCCTTCACCCCGGCGACGCCCCGCTTCTTCGCACGCAGCACGTGGTCGAGGATCGGGATGAGGAACGATTCGGTCTTCCCCGAACCGGTACCGGTGGTCACCAGCGTCGGTTGCGGTCGCGGCTGGAACTTGGTGGAGAGCCGCTCGAACGCCTTCGCCTGATGGCCGTAGGGGACGAAGTTCTCCGGCAGCCAGTCCAGGTGCATGCCCCAATTGCCACGGGCCGGGGCAAAGGGGAGACGGAGCCGGACGTAGGGGCCCTTGAACATGCCCTCGCGGGGGTGGCCGACGAAGTCGATGAGCGCGGCCTGGGCATCCGGATCGGTGAGGGCGAAGGTGGTCGCGAGGTAGTCGGTCAAGCCTTCGCGCAGGTGGTTGGCCTGCAGCGTAGGCAGGAGTGCCCCCATGTACTTCGCTCCTCGGTCGATGTCTTCGATCACCCGGTCCCCGCGTGTCGACGCTATCGCAGTCGCATCGAGTCTGTGGTTGTCCGGAGGGCATCGTGCGCGGACGGGTGAGTGTTTCCGGCCGGTATCGCTGCCGAACATGGCTGGTACCGTCGTTCCATGAGCGATACCGGGGGGACGCTGTTCCGCAGCTTGTGTGCCACAAACTTGCGGGGTGCGGCTTGAGTTCACAGTTTTCGGTGAATCTGGAAGAACTCGACAGTATCGTCGCGCGCCTCTCCGGCCTCGCCGGCTTCATCGCCGACAATCTCGACGACATCGACGACAAGATCGCCACCCTCACCGGCACCGGCTGGGAGGGGCGCGCCGCAGCGGCCTACGCCGACGCCCACACCCAGTGGACCGCGGGCGCCCGCGAGTTCGTCACCGGTCTGCGGGACATGAGCGACGCCGCCCGCACCATGCACGGCCGCTACACCCGCGCCAACGACCTGAATCGGCGGATGGTCACCGGCGAATGAGCCAGCTCATCGACTGGCAGGTGTACTACGAGGCGGCCCAGAAGTGCCACGATCTGGCCGGTGAGATCCGGCGGGCCGACGCTCCGCTGCACGCGGTCCTGAAGAACGACTGCGGCGGTATGGCCGGTGACGCACCCGGTTGCCGCGAGTGGGGAAGCGATTACGACGCCATCTCTACCAGCACCCTGCAGACCTGCACCAATATGGCCGATGCCCTGTCGAACCTCGGCTACGTCATCGCCGCCTTCGGCTACAACCACGGCATCAACAACCGCAGCAATCCCGCACCGGCCCGCCCGGCTGTGGGAGAACTCGAGCAGCACCGGGTGGCGCTGCCCAGCGCGGTGGGCGACAACGGCCTCGGCACCAGCCGCGACGACGCCGACAGCGAGGGCCTCTTCGACCTCTTCGCCGACAAGATCATCGAAGCGTTCGGCAAGCTCCCCAACGGCAATGTCTCCGACCTCTCGAAAGCGAAAGACGGCTGGGCGAACTTCGCGGCGAATACGACGATCACCGGCGCCCCCGCCGGGATCGCCGCGATCAAAACGATGTTCGACAGTATGCAGGACCCCAACCTCGATCCGATCCTCCGGCACTTCGACTCCTGCACAGTGCCGCCACCCAGCTCACGTCGACGTCGATGGAGCTGTCGAAGCGAGTCACGGCCTACCACAACGGGACCGAGAAGATCCGTGATCAGATCTCGACCGATGTGACGACGGCCGCCGCGGCGATCGCTGCCACGGTGGTCATCGGTGTCGCGACGGCGTTCTTCACCTTCGGGGCCAGTGCGGTGGCGGCCTCGGGTGGGACGGTGGCGTTGATAGCGAACGCGGTCAACGCGATTCGTACCACCTATGTGTCCACCAGGTAGCTCGAGCTGGTCGGGCTCAGTGCAGCCACTGCTACCGCCTACGTTACTGTTTCTGCGTTCGATGGCATTCCCAGGCTCACCGAGGTTGGAACAGGGCTGGCCGCCATCATAGGCATGCGCGTATTCCTCGATGATGATTCCGACGCCGTCGAAGGTGGCAGTGGTACGCCGGTTCCTGCTTCCGGTCCGACGAACAGCGAGGAAGTGCAAGAAATCCTTTTGAGTCGCACTGACAGGGGGCGAACGCCCCCAATCGACAGATGGAGACCGAGGAGGAGATACGTTCCCTTTTCGATGAACTTACCCGCAATAGCCAGCCCATTACTGGAACCAATTTTCCTGGTCAGACAACTGAACTGCCGGATGGCACCGAGATCAATCTCCGCGAGTCGAGTACCAGCGGCGGGGCGACAATTGAGATCAAGTACCCGAACTCTTCCCGTGTGCGAAAGGTTCATGTTCCGTGATGAACAAGAAGTCTGAGAACTTTCTTCTCTGCACGATCTCCGATGACTGGACGCCGCTCAACGATTTTCACGTAGTTCTGGCCAAGCTAGAGCCGGAGAACTTCAGCCGTGACTTGGTCCTGGATACTATACGCAGCTTGGGCGAAAGGGGTCTTATCCGTTTCGGCTCGTTCACTGCTCCGATCAGACCTTGGACTCCTTGGAACCTCTCGATCGAGGAGTCGATCTCACGTATCGCGCACGGTTTCGATGGGCATATCGGCTATCTGGATTTGCCTGAGAGCGAGGTGTATCGCAGCGAGATCTTGCGAGCTGAGATCACCGAGGCGGGGCTGGCGCGGTTACGTGAACTCGGCGATCCCTACGAGATCTACGGCGATCCCTGGAAGGACGATCCGCTGGGCTGATTGCAAGATATGACGCGACAAGTACCCTTTAAGGTTGAAACGGCTCATGGACTTCAACTGCGACTACAGTTCTTCATTCGTGGTGTCGATCTTTTCAAAAATGTACCGATAGGGAATCGCAAAAGCCGCCTCGTAATCCCAGGAGGGCTCACGACCCGCGACGTCCTCGCCTTTCTGAATGAGGAGATTGCACTTCTGTGACGGCTTGTCGGACGGAAACCACGAGACGCGAATTTGTCGCTCATACACGGTGCTGGCCTGGTAGATTCCCTGCTTGTCTAGTTCGTCGGTGCTGGACAGCGGATCGTACGAGTAGATGGAATTCCGGTCTCTGAGGTATTCGAGCTCGCCTTGATTCAAATTCAGTGACGCGGGCGTGCTTAGTGCCACTTCATTGACTTCCGCTCCAGCTAGATTCAAGCACATCAGGTTGATGCCAAGTTGCAGGATGCTGGGTACTCGAATTGAGGAGCCCCGCTTCAAGTGATGCAGCGTAGTCGAGAAGATTCCTTCTCCGTCCTCATTGTTGTGCATCGCAGAAACAAGTACTTTGAGCTGAGTGTCGGGAATCGCGATGTCGATGTAGGCGCCAATGACGGAGGCGCTATTGGTCAAAGATTTCATCTCATCGACGAGCGATTTAACAAAAGATGGCGTGCCGTCGGCCGCTTTAGTCGCCAACTCGAGGGCATATGCGGTAGCTGCGGTGTTAGCGACGGTGCGTACGATTGCCGATCCGCCCGCCGCGGCGGCGGGACCGCATCCGGCTGCTCCGGGAGCCGCAGCCGCTGCGCTGATCCCTGACGCAACAGCAGCCTTGAAAAAAGATCTACGACTCGTCAACGGTGTAGGTCCCTTCAATTTCGGTACACGTTGTGGCAGCGATCGCGATCTTAGGCGAATAGTGCAATCGGCAATGTCGGTCATTCTGTGGACAGTGCCAAATGGTGAGCCGAGCAGCCAGTCGGCCCTCTTCCAGCGAACGTATTCGCAGGCAAGATCGTCAACTTCACGTAGTTGAGCGACCTGCTCGCGGAGCTTGACGTCATCTCTCCGAAGGGGCAGACCGAGAAGGAGTAGGTCGCGATTATTCAAGCTGCGGCCGAGGTGGCGGTCCGGCAGCGGGGCTACCTCTAAAATAACCCTGCGTCAGTCAGTCTCGAAGATCGCTTCTACGCGCTGGAGAAGAGTTGCCCACTCGCGATCTATCGTGGCCCAAAGTTCGGCCTCGAGCGCGCGTCGGTTTGGATCTTGGAACCAGGCTTTGCTCAGCTGTGTCACGGTGTCGCGGTAACCAGAGCCCTGACCCCAGGCATCTATACACGTGTTCCAGAGTTCGACGTCGTTCTGTAACTGTCCGCGGTAGAGTGCCGTGCCTGAGACTTGCATCTTTTTAAGTAGATCCTCATAGGTATGAGCCATCAGTCGTGCTGCATGTGTGAGGAGCTCTTCGGCCTCCGGCATCGACTTCGAGAGTGTCCCACATATCGTGTCGAATCCCTTGACTGAGTCACGCAGTGTGAGTACTGCCAAGCGTCGAGCGCCGTAACCGAGTTGATGCCCGTAACTCAACGATCGCCACTCGCCAAAACGCCTGGCGGCTGCGTGAACCGAACTCGCGTGTGCCGCTGCAACTTCCTTCAGCAAAGAGTCTTCGATGTGTCCGGACCTCCGCGTGGTCTGTTGATTTTCCTCGATCCAAATCCGCACATGGTGGCTAGCTGCCCGCTGAACTTCACGGACTTGCTCCTGCTCGGCGTTGTCGATCAGATTCCGGGCGTTTTCAAGTAGCGCTGTAAGCTTGCGCCGGAATTCATCTCTAGTGTCGGCAACTCGACCCAGTAGGAATTTCCGAAGGCGAGCAGGGTCTTCTTCCTTTGCGTTATAGAAGAAGGTGGGCAGCTCTGAGAGGTCGTACCGACTCAGCGCGTTTTCGATCTGTTCACCTTTAAGGTCGTACCCTTCGTCTGCAGTATCGACAGGGATTCCCGCTTCGTCTTTTACTGCGAGCGCTTCGCCTGATCGTGCGAGTACAAGTATCGAACAGTGCGTGCTGATCTGAGGGTTGCCTATCTCGCTCGCTCTCTCGATCAGATGGTGTATTGATTGCTCGGGCGCATCGTTGAACCCGGAGCACAAGACGGTCACTGTATGTGGATCCTCCAGATGTGCCTCAAGGTCACCTCGAGCGGTTGGCTGATCGATTCCTCGGGTGTCGATCGCGTTGACCGTCAGACCTGTTGTTTCATCGAAAAGTTGAGGAACCACGAGATCGATCCGTCGTGGGAGCGAGAATTCTGGATGACGGCCGTTGTTGATCTGCTCGAAGGTCTGCTTCAACCATTCGAGCGGTTCGGATGCATCATTGGTATCGAACCAGACATCACGTCGATCCCTGGTGTGCAGTGCCATTCGCGTCAACACCTCGACCACAAGCTCTCGCTTCGAAGGGGCTGACTCGGCTAGGGCCTTGGCAGGATCGGAGCGGTGTGTCTTTCCGTCGGCCCCCTTTGTGCGAGTGGTCTGTAGGGCTGTCATGTTCCGTATCGCACGTTCGATCTCACGCGGTACGGCTTGGCGGAATTCAACCTTCTCGTTTCCCTCCGTCCCCTTGCCGCGTGTTGAAATCAGTTGATCGGCAAAGTCTTCGACGTCAACCCGGATGTCATCGTGTGTGCGCGGTTCCACTACAACACCGAAGCCGGGACCGATGCGGAGATGAACTTCGCACAACGTGATGCCGCCAGCGCCGGTCTCAAGCACGGGTTGTGCGATCCCCAATGGAGTGAACACTTCGAGAGCAGTCGCTTTGCAGAGGGCGGTTGATTTGCCGATACCGATGCTCCCGATGAAGGCGATATCGTGTTGTCGGCGCAGTAGTAGTGCTGCCGTGTTCCTAATCTCTTCAACGTACTCGCGAAGTCGCCGCTCGAAAGCGGGCCGAATATTCGGCTGTATCGTCAACTCGCTGAGCGAGGACGCAACTTGGTCTGCTTCCCATAGTAAGTTCTGATCAGAATGGTTGAGCGCTGGACGGGGAAGGATCGACCAAGTACGGCCAAGCGCTTCGGCCAGCAGATTCGCGTCGTCCGTCCCGATTGCCGCGAGCAGTGCGTTCAACTCGTCTTCCGAGACTGTGCGGTCGCCTGACTCAATCCTCGACAGCATGGTCGCGCTCCAGGTCACCTGCTTTGCCAGGTCCGCCTGCTTCCATCCGGCCTGTTCGCGGAGCTGCGTTAGCCGTCGACCAAGTTGAACGCTTCCGACCTCTTCGATTGCAGTCACAGACATCCTCCTAAACGGCAACACCTCTTGCAAGCTTGTCGCAAGCTTTCATTACTGTCAAGAAGTTGTCTGAAAACGGTCCAAGGGCGGACCTGGGCAGGTGCACGGCCAAGGGGCGTGGCACCGTGCGGCCGGACTGGGCGGTACGGAACTGAGCGTGTCGGCATCTGCGCGTATCGAGATGACCTGCTGGAGTCCGACCGCAGCTTGGCGACCGCTGCAGGGCTCCGGCAAAGTCGTGATGTGAGGGTTTGACCTGCGGGTTCGGCGTGCCGATGCGGACGGGCGCGGCCGCTGTCGGTGATGATCACGGTTCCTACACCCGATTGACGCCGAAAACGTTGCCGTGCTCGCGCTCTCATCATCGCCTGTCTGCCTCGATGCCGTAGCGGTGGCCCCCGCCTTCGTGCCCGCTGACTGTGCTCAAGAAGGTCCACGAATCCCGACATCGGAGCGGTGTGCGACCCCGGTTGCCCGTCGTGCTCGCCTCGCGGCGTCGCCACACACAGGTGGCGTCCGGATAGCCGTGATTCGATGGTCGGTGGAACCGAGAGCGGTTACCTCGCGTCCAATCAATCTGACGGGCGTGGGTCTCGTTAGCGAACGACAGGGGTGTGGTTGTGCTGAAGACCGTCGTCTATCGAGCTGTGCTGTGCGGGCTCGCCGGCATAGCCGCGCTCACCGGCTGTACCGGGGGTGAGGGGTCGGCGGGGCCGACGACGACCGTGCGGGATCCGGACAAGATCGAGGTGTTCAATCCGTGCCGCGGTGCGCTGTCGGATGAATCGCTGCGAGAGGCCGGGCTCGATCCGGCCACCAAAAGCATCACCACCGATCCCCCGACCGGGGTGTCGACTTGGCGGGTCTGCAACTGGGCGCCGCTGGACGACCGATACGGCTCCGGCAAACGCCGAGTCGCAGTGTTCTCGACCAGCCATCTGCTGGATGAGGTGTACAAGAAGGAATCGGTGACCGTGCTCCGGGAGACCACAGTCAACTCCCATCGAGGGTTGGTCTCGACCGAGAGGAACGACCCGGACAGCTGCTATGTCTCGTTCGAGGCTGGGCAGGGCATGTTCGAGGTGAATGCGGCCTGGTTGAGTACCGAAGGTCCGCGCGTCGGTGACCTCTGCGACATGGCGGGCCGCTACGCGGCTGCCCTGGAGCCCCACCTACCCCGCTGATCGACCGAGGCGTTCACCATGACCGACAGTCAAGCAGCACACTGGCGCAATCTGAAACAGCAGGCGATCAACGGGGAGTTGAGGCTCGACCAGGGAGTCGGGCAAGCGCTCGCAGACGTAGTCGACCAATACATCACCGCTCTCGAACAGCAGAAGCGTGAAGCCGCGTATCTCGATCACCTCACCGGCTGGGGGACTCTCCCGTCCGCTCAAACGATCCGCCAGAAGCTAGAGGCCAAGGCCGTCGCCGGCGGCCCGGACGACACCCATGATTCGGCGGTGAAGCGCCTCGGGCAACACATCGCCATCGCCCGCGATCAACACGACACCTTCCTCGCGGCGATCGGCAGGCTACAGGCAGCCGATCAGCAGTCCGCTGACGATCTGGGCTCGTCCGGTCGGTGACATCGAACTCGACCATGGCTCTGCGCGATCTCGACGCGAGGCGGTGACCTCCGTCTGATCGGTGAGCCGGGCACCGTCGCGCGCCCACTACCCGATCCGATTCCACCGCGTCCGCACCGAGTGCACCGCCGTGAATTCCTCGACGCTGCGCAACGCCCGCCCCGCGACCAGATCCAGCTCAACCGATTCCGCGCGCCGCCCGGTGATGGCGACGATCATGCGCTGGGCGGTGGCCCGGATCGCGGCCTTCTCCCCGGTGATGGTCCACCGCGCGACGGACGGCACGTGGATGAGCCAGCGCGGGCCGCAGCAGTGGACATCGACCCGGTAGCGGGTCAGTCGATCCACGAGAGCGCCTCGGTGAGAGTCACCGGAGGCGGGGGAGTGGGCACCCCGCCTCCGGGACGTTCGGGTGCGGCGGCCCACTGCCGCAGCGCGCGGGCGTAGCGAGCGAGTACGGGGGCCGGGACGGCCCGGTACGGTGCGCGCGACCGGGGGAACGGAATCCGGCGCGGTAGTGCGTTGGTCATGTGCCCTCCGCGGATCGAATGGGGGCGGGCGGGGCAGCCCGGCCGGGTCAGCAGAGCACCGGAGACGGGCCGCGGGGAATGCTCCGATGGAAATTCCCGGAAGAAACTCGCGAATGCCCTGGACATCTTCCAGCGACCCGGCAGAATAGTTTCCAGACGGCCGAAAATTGTTCTTCCACAATGTTTTCGGCGATATTCCATATCGTGTGGACGGATATTCCACAGAGGGGAGCAAACAGGATGGGGGAGCGGGTTGCCGGTGCTGATGATCGCCAGCTCAGCGCGGGGATTCGGGGGACCGGGGGCGTTCCACATCGCAGCTTGGGGCGGTGTCTGCGCGGGATGCGGCAGGAGGCGGGGTTGTCGATCGAGGTGGCGGCGCGGGCGATCGGACGCGGGGCGGGGACGTTGCACCGGTTGGAGACCGGGGCGCCGAATGTCGTCGTGCGGGATGCGGATCTGCGGCGGTTATGTCAGTTGTATCAGCGGGCGGATATGTTGCCGGTGTTGAAGTCGCTGGCGGCGCAGGGGAAGACACCGTTGTGGTTGGACGAGTACTCCGACCAGGTGCATCCGACGTTCAATGCGTATCTGCAGATGGAGGCTGCCGCCTCGTCACTCACCGGCTATCGACCGGACATGTTGTCCGGACTCTTTCAGATTCCAGAGTATGCGCGGGCGCTGGACCGGACCTACTTCCCGACTGACACCCCGGAGGAGATCGAGAGACGGGTGCATATCCGACGCAAGAGACAGAGATTGATCACTCGCGACCTCGCGCCGATGACCGCCGTGCTCATGTTGGACGAAGCGGTCATCCGGAGAGTGGTGGGCAGCCCACGCGTCATGGCAGCGCAGTTGCGGCACCTGGCAGGCCTGCCGCCGAATGTCCGGGTGAACTTGCTCCCATTCGGCGCAGGATTTCCGCTGGGAACCTCTTCAGGTCCCTTCACGATCCTCGACTTCGCCAGTGATCGAGACGGCCGGACGTTGGAGCCTCCGGTGGTCTACGCCGAGAGCTACGCGGGCGACATCTATCTTGAGCGCGACGCATCCGTGTGCCGCTATCGAGCTGCGATGACGGTGATGCAGCAGGTAGCGTTGGACGTTCCAAGTACCAAACGTCTGCTGCGGCAGGTAGCGAAGGAGTACGACTGTGTCCGTTGACTTGTCCGGTGCGCGGTGGTTCAAGAGCGCCCGCAGTTCGGCCGGCAAAGACTGCGTCGAGGTCGCTCACCTCGACACTGGGCTGGTCGGCGTCCGCGACTCGAAGAATCCCGGTCGCGGTGCCCTGGTGTTCACCTCATCGGCGTGGACCGCCTTCCTCTCCGGTGCGCGGCACGGAGAGTTCGACCGCTCCTGACAGTTTCGGTGTCGGCGGGCGGGCAGCATGAAGGGATGCGTTGCCCGACCCGACCGGCTGATTCGTGTCGCAACGGAGCGCGCCGACGTTGGCGCTGCTCGACGTGGAAGCAATGTGGTTCGTATTAATCAGGGCGAACGTCCGGTGTTCATGTATATATGAATTCTAGAGTCCGGCCGGGCCCGTTCAGTATTACTGTTAAGATAAATTACGAGCCCTCAAACCCCGTCTGCTGTGATTTTTGTGAAATGTCCGTGTGCTATTCTCATGTCATATTCGCGACTGAGAGCAGAAAATGGTGCGGCGTAGACGATGCCGTTCTCTGTGAAATCGGTATGGTGCGGGCTCGGGGTTCTTCTAAGCGTCGAGGCGATTTTTGCCGGAAGTTGAAGTCCTTGATTATCGTACAGAGTTTCTCGGTCGTACTTTCGGAGCACCGGAAACTGTGACGTATAGATGCCCACAAGCTCGTCGGCCGATATGCCGAGCATGACAGCGACAATAGCGTCAATCTCGATGATAGCCTGTCGGCGGTCCCCTGCTCGACGTAGTGGGATGGACGGGCTCCAAGATCGAGTGACTTCTCCGATGGGCTCGCGACGGGAAAATCTGCCGTCTTCCGGCGATGTCCAGGAGTCTTTCATCCACGATGGGTTATATTCACTCTCCCAGAGAGGTGCATACTCTCGGATGAGACAATTTAGCCGCAGGGCGCGTAGTATGATCTTTGACTCTAGTTTGTGGTCGCGAACGTGAGGTATCCGCCCTAGAGCAGTTGTATTTATGTGCCCCTTGGTGGACACCTTCATGAGATAGTCCGCTATCAACGACGATGCGAATCCTGCAGCTATCGCGAGATCGTGCCAGTCCAATTTCGCAGAGTTTATGGTCAACAAATGCTGTGGTCCGGGGCACAATATTGCGGCCTGCAGTGTTCTGGCGTTACCCGTCTTCGACATCTCTCTCCAAGATAGTCTGAAGTATTCAGAGGTGGGCACACCATTCCAGTGTGAATAACTTCTTATATACTGCTCATAAGGTATCGATAATTGATAGGAAGTTCGTGGAATAAAGCTATCTGACATGCGATCTAGTGGGATTTCCGTCGTGTCCCGATTGCTCGCCATCGTTGTGTTGGGTTGTTTATATAAGGGGTTGGCAGTCGAAATTTGAAATCCTTGGAGGATGGTTTCCTGCCATGATTGCGGTACACGTGATTCTCGATGGAACCGGCCGGCTTCGCGGCCATTGGTTTCATTCCATCCTGGCGTGGAATCGAGGATTCGCTGTGAAAGTCGGGGTGCTGTAGATAGCTTGATGAGCACATCAATGCTTGCTCGGTCTATGAGGTAAACCATGCGCGCCGCCTCGGCGTCAGATTCATCCAACATCGTAGCCCAACTTTGGAGAGTGTCGACCGTGACGCGTATTATTCGGTTACGATGAGGACGGATGTCCCATTGTCCTGCAGGATCCTTGACGCCGGGAGTGTCGCCAGATCCATCGTGGTCTAAAGAGCGCGTGACGGTGTCGGGTTGATACAGTGAGGCCGCATGCAGAAAGTCTATACCAGGAGCTTTGCGATACACGTGTACCGCAAACTCTTCTTTGTTACCAATTTCGAAAAGTTTCAACTCGTTTTTAAAGTGCCAGTGCCTCCTTAGCTTGCGATAAGAGGCCTTACGGAGGATTGATGCCTTTGGGTCGGTAAAGTGCCCATCAGGGTGTACGAGACCAACTGCCCCGAGATTTGACATAGAACGCCACGTCTTCTCCATGAAACACCGGTATAGATCCGTGCGGACGCCCGATAGCAATGGCCATTCTGTTGCGGATCCCAGGAAGGTGGACATGCCGGCGTGCGCCGAGCGTTCGTACAGAATCTGATCGCGATTTAGATCCAAATCCAGAGACAGCGCTCTCCTCTTGTTCTTTTCTTCTACTTTCTGATTATCGAAAAGCCCCCACCAAGGATCGAACTCTGCCAATACCGCTGCCTCGCTCCAGTCCGGGCGAACCCAAGGCGGATTGCCGACCTGCAGGTCAAAGCCGCCGGAATTCAACACCGGAGCAAAATCAAGCTCCCAGTGGTGGAAGCCCTGATCGACCGCAATGCGTGCGGCGATCTTCAGCCAGGGAAAAGTTTCTAGCGCGGTAGACATAGACATCGCGCGCGCAAAAGTCTGGTCGGTATGCTCGGCAAAATCGAGATCGTACCAACTCAAATCCGCGCCGATGCTTATTTGGCCGTGCCTTTCCAGCTTGTCGACCTTCGGTGGAACGCCGAGTATCGCTTCCAGTCCGCCGACCCATTGATCCCAACCTGGTGCGGGCACCTCAGTGATGACCGGCCAGGACCATAGCGCACACCATGCATCCATCACTCGACGTATCCGCCCATATGCGCCGTTTTCGTTGCGCAGCATCGCCTCAATCTGTTCGCGAGGGACAGCAGGCCCAGCCTTGACTGTCTCGCGCCCCCACAGGTGCAGATCACGCCGTATCGCAGATTCGGCGATAATAAGTCGTCGCAAGCTGAGTTTCCACAATATTTCGACCCGCTGCGCTAATCTGGCGAGCCGTTTGACGATGTCTTTGGATGGCGACTTTCGGATCTCGTTGCGCCATAACCGCAGTTCTTCGCGCTTTTCCGGCGCGTAGGTCTTCGCCTCGGCGGTGTCGATGACCGCTCCCCATCCTTCGGCAGGCAGGAGGAAGTGGTGGATTCCTGCTCCGATTTCCTCGCCAAGGGGGATGTCCTTCGGTAACGCTTTGAGCCAGGCTCTCTTCGCGAGCTGCCCCGGCTGGTATACCGCCCGCCGAGTCCCGATGAGGGAGTTTCCGCGGCGCAGGTGTAGTCCGAACCACGGCGCCTGCAGGCCTGCGACCATCGTGTCCAGCCACAGGGAGATTTCGGCGAGTTCGACGGCGGTGGCGTTCAGGTCGACGCCGTACACCTGGTGCAGGGCGATGTGTGCCTTAACCTTCTGGAGTTCGACCGGGTAGGTGTCGGCCTCGATGAGTTGGCCGAGGTCTTCCTGCTTGCGCTTCAGGTACTCGCCCGCCAGCTGTCGCACGGCCTCGATGGCAAAAGCGCCTGAGCCGAGGGCGGGCTCGCAGATGGTGAGCTGAAGGATTTCCTCTGGGGTGGTGCGGTGGCCGTCCTGGTCGAGCAGTTCGTCGAGTGCTTGGGAGACAACGAACTTCGTGAGTATTTCGGGTGTGTAGTATGACGCTGACTGCTGTCGCTCACGTCCGGCGAGGCGGAAGACGAAGGTGCCTTTCTTGTGGACAACGGGCTTCGGTTCGTGAGTATCTGGATCTTCCTTGCGAACGAAATCGGCGGGATCGAGGTGTTCGTGCCTGCCGGCCGGCACGACCCAGGATCCTTTTTCCGGGTTACCGTCCTTGGCGACCTCGTACAAATCCTCTCCGGCGAAGAAGCCGGTGTACGCCATCAACCCCTCGTATACCGCGCCGAGCTGGTTGATGCCGAGTTCGGCGTAGCTGATGAAGCCGCGGTCGGCGCCCTTGCTCCTTTTGCTTTCCTTACTGAGCAGCAGGTGCTCAAGCACGGCTTGGGTGGCTTCGTTCCCGAGCCCGACTTCATCGATGAGAGCCGTGGACTTGGGCAGGAACAGGTCGGCGCGCAGCGGATTGAACTGGAGTGAAGTGAAGCCGTCGTTGTCCCGTGTGGTGGGGATGTGCCCTCGATCGACCAAGTCGAAGAGCTTTTTGAGCGACTCGTATAGGTGCGTCCCGGTGCGGGCACGGTGGGAGGTGAGCTCGGTAAGCGTAAGTTCGCGGAGACGGTTGAGGCCGTAGCCCTCTTCGTATTCTGCGGCGCCGGTAGGGAGCACCTGCATCTCTGGCGACGCCTCGGCATACAACAGGAAAAGGATACGGTAGAGGAAGCGCAGGGAGTGCTTGGCAAGCTCGTTGCCGTCGATGCCATCCATGATGAGGCCGCGTTCACGGCGGCGGTTGACAACCTCATTGGCGATGATTTCGATCGAGAGGCGAATGCCTTCGCGCAGGGTCTTCGAGACGCCAATGGTGTGCTTGACCGAATCTTCCAGCACACCGGTCCACCAGATACTGCCGTCGGCGTCCGGCTTCAATGCCTGGTGGCCGAAAATGGCAGCACAGCGGTCTATTTCGCCGCCGCGGGCTTCGTGGCGGCGTTCGGTGACGACGAGCAGGTCGACGGCGAGATAGCGGCCTTCGGCCCAGCGTTGGGCCTCGGCGAGCAGGTGCCACTGGCCGGCCTGGACCACAACGAAGGCTGGCGGGGTGTCGGAGCGGAATGCGGCGGAGACCGCCTTGGAGACGGACTCCAGCGGCTTGCCATCCTCGGTGGCGGGGGTGATGAGGCGGCCGGTCTCCGGATCTAGGAGCGCTTCCAGGGTGTCCACCGCGCCAGCTTGGAGGAAGAGCACGTTCGGGGTGCCGTGGAGCTGGGCGTCGGGGATGCGGAGTTCGGCGCCGGCGCGTTCGGCGATGAAGTCGGCGAGGTCGCCGTCGTGGCCGAAAGCGGCGCGGACGCCGGCGTGCACCTTGGCAGCGGCTTCAGGGTTCTCAGCTAGGGAAGCCAGGCCGGTCTGCAGGTCGCGGGCCGCGAAGAGGAAGGTGCTGCGGACGGTGGCGCGGCCCTCCTTGGCCTCGGCGTCCCAGGCTTTGCGCAGCTCCATGACCCGGCCGTGGAACGACTCCTTCACCGAGTCGGTGGTGAAGTAGTGCTCGCTGATCCAGTCCTCGCCGACGACGATGGAGTCGAAAGAAGGCACGGTCACTGATCCTTTTCCGGGACGATCACCAGCAGGGGGCGCACCAGCTGCTGGGTGGGGGCGAGGGATTCGGCGAGGCGCTGCTCCTCGGCGATGCGCCGGGTGAGGCGGTCGACCTTCGATCTCTGGGTGCCGAAGAGTTCGAGTTGTTCGGCGGCGCTGTACCAGCGGTTCGCTCTGGCCCGCCAGTGTTCGAGGCGTTCGGTGGCGGTCTTCTCCTGCTGGTCCAGGACTATTTTCAGCGCTTGCGCGGCCTCTTCGACGGCGCGGGGGATGAGGGGGCGCAGGGCGGCGGCGTCGTCGAGGGGGCCGGGGTTGGCGGTCTCGGGTTTCAGGCCGGTGTCGGTGAGCAGGAAGTCGAGATTCTGGTGGATCTGAACGAGGGCGAACGCGGGATTGCCGGGTATGGGGAATTCGGCGGTGGCGAAGACCCGGGAGACCAGCTGGCCGCGGCGGTTCATGAGGGTGCCCATGAGCAGGACCGTGGGGTGGTCGATGGCTCCGCGGATGGCGAAGACCTGGTTGCGGCCGAGGGCGCTGAGGGCGCGGTCGCCCGCCCAGTCGAGTACGGGGTGCAGTGGGCCGAGGAAGTGGGCCTCCGGCCAGGTGGTGTTGTTCACGCCTTTGCCCTGCTTGGCGGCGCGCAGCTGGGTGTTGCCGATCTGCGGGGTCGTGGCCAGTTTGAGGCGTTCCAGGACGCCGCCGTGCTGCAGGTAGTTCTGCGGGAGCTGGGCCAGGCGCTGGCGCAGGTCGCGGGGTGGGACGAGTTCGGCGATGCCGTGGTTCTCGTGCACGGTCCAGCCGACGCCGCCCGCGGCGGGGGCGGCGTGCGGGACATCCTTGAAGGCGGCGCGGAGGGCCTCGTCGAGGAAGGTGAGGTCGTCGGGGTAGAGGCTCTGGCGGGGGAGTTCGGGCAGGGCGGGGGTGGCCTCCTCGAGCTGGTCGAGTTCGGCGAAGAGGGCGTCGATGTCGTCGCCGGCCAGGACTTCGTCCAGGGTGCGAACCTGGTCGTCCAGGTCGGTGCGGCGGGCGAGGACGTCGCGGATGGCCGACTCCTCCTCGCTCACACTGTGTTTGCCCATGAGCGAGGCGACGTCGCCGAGGGCGGTGTGTGCCTCGTTCTCCTTCTCCAGGAGGCGGGAGAGCACTCGCAGGTCGCCGGAGAAGTCGGGGTCGGAGGGTTCCAGGATGAGTGAGGAGATGACCGGGGGGCGGCGCTGGCCGTAGCGGTCGATGCGGCCGTTGCGCTGTTCGATCCGGATGAGCGACCAGGGGATGTCGTAGTGGATGAGGTGGTGGCACTGGGCGTGTAGGTTCACGCCCTCGGAGGCGACGTCGCCGGTGACCAGGACGCGGATGGGGGAGGTCTCCAGTTTGAAGCCGTCGACGATCTTCTGCTGCTCCACGTCGGAGAGGCCGCCGTGCAGCATGACGACGCTCTCCTGCTTGGTGCCCAGCGCGAGCGGCAGTTGTTCGGTGAGCCACTTCAGGGTGGCGATGCGCTCGGCGAAGACGACCGCTCGGGTGTCGCTGCGGGGGCCGACGCCGATTTCTTTCAGACGGTCGACCAGCGCGGCCTGCTTGCCCGCGGCCTCGGTGAACGCCTTGTCGTTCAGGTCGGCGAGGTTGGTGAGAGCGTCGAGTTCGGTGCGCTGCTCGGGGATGCGCGGGTCGAGTTTGGCGCGGCGCAGGGCGATGGACTCGCGCAGGGCGGCGGGGGAGGAGAGGAACGCCTTGGCCAGCGTCCACGGGAACAGGGCCTTGGTTTCGCCGGAGTAGGGCGAGGAGCGGGACTCGGGGTGCAGCCAGACCTGCGAGAGTTCCCGCGCCACCGCGTCTTCGGCGCCGGACGGGCGGACCAGGCGGTGCACCGGCTCGGCGCGCTCCGCCCAGTCGCTGCCGACCTCGGCGGCCACCTCGGCGTGGTGCCGGTGGCGACGGATCAGCAGCGTCTGCACGTCGGCGCGCTGGAACGAGCCGTCGGGGGCGACGGCGGTCGGGTCGAGCAGGCGCAGTAGTTCGGCGAAGGACTCTTCGCGGCCGTTGTGCGGGGTCGCGGAGGCCAGGATCAGGGCCTCGGTGTTCGGGGCGAGAATTCGGGCGAGTTCGTTGTTCTGGGTGCCGGTATTGGTCAGGTTGTGGGATTCGTCGATGACGACGGCGTCCCAGTGGTGGCGTTCGAGGTGGGCCTTGTAGCGGGGGCTCTTCAGGGTGTCGATGGAGATGATGGCGCGTTTGTAGAAGGTGAACGGGTTGCGGGTGGCGGGCAGCTTCTGGCGCACTTTCTGGATGCCCGCCGAATCCAGCCGCACGAAGGGCAGCGCGAACCGGCACCACAGCTCGTGCTGCATCTGCTCCAGCACGTGCCGGGGCGTGACGATGAGGATGCGCTCGCCGCGGCCGCGGCGCACCAGTTCGGCGAGGATCATGCCGATTTCAAGGGTCTTGCCGAGGCCGACGGCGTCCGCGAGCAGGATGCGCGGGCGGATCAGCTGCGGGTCGAGCGCTTTCGCCACGGCCGCGCGCTGGTAGCCGAGGGAGTCGGCGAGCATACGGGTGGCGACGGTGAGCGTCTGGTCGCCGTAGGGGAACGGTGTTTTGCGCAGCAGCGCTTCCAGCCAGAGCCGGGCGTCGCGGTAGCCGGAGGAGCCGTCCGGGACGATTTCGGCGGCGGCCGGGTCCTGGACCTGGATGTCGTCCAGGCTGGAATAGAAGGTGGCTGTGGTGTCGGCGACCAGCTCGGAGAGGCCGCGCACCCGCAGCAACCAGCCCTCCGAGCCCTGCTCCGCCGAGGTCACCAGCCATTCCTCGTCGCGGACCACCACGATCGAGCCGGGGGCCACTTGCAGGTCGGCACGCGGGTGCGCGGAGGTCATCGAGGCGGCTCCTGGTCTCTGGGCGGTCGAGCAGTCCAACTTAGTACCGTTCGGAGGTAGCGGCGCGTTTCCCGCCGGTCAGATCCCCCAGCGACCCATTGTGCTGGTCCCAGGCGTCGGGGGCCATGATTCCGGCGTTCTCCAGTGCTGCGGCGATCCGGGCGGCGCGCTCGTCGGGCATGCGGTGGCGGACATTGTGCGCGGGGCGGGCCAGTCGGTCGATCAGCGCGTCGACCGGGACGATGTAGCGCAACTCCCGATCCGGCAGGTGCAGGACGGGCTGGTGGCCGGCGAAGACGACCAGGGTTCGGATGTAGACCGGTTCGCCCGCCGCCTCCAGGAGGCGGGCGAGCAACCCGCTCTTGTGCCAGGTCAGCTCGAGCGGGTTGCCGTGCGCGATCCGCTCGCCGGACTCGTTGGTCTGCACCCAGCCGTCGCGGGTGGCGGTGACCTCGCCGTTCCAGGTCTTGAGCTCGACCATGTGCAGCCCGGCCGGGGCCGCGATCAGCAGGTCGATCTCGAAGAGCTTGCCCGCGGCCGTCGCGAAGGTGAAGTTCGACCAGGCCCGCCACGGGCCGGTGTCCGGCATGGTGGCGCGGATGCGGTCGAGCGCGGAGCGCTCGTGCGGGAAGGCGGACTCGGTGATCGTCGTCCACCGCGGGGGCAGCGTCATCGTTGTTCCTCTCGGCGGGATGTCAGGCGGCGGCGAGCAGGCCGAGCTGGTGCTTCACCCGGTCGGCCGCCTCGCGCACCGGGCCGCGCTGGGTGCTGATCTTGCCGTCGGGCGACAGGATGGTTCCGGCCCAGAGCGAACCCGAACGGCGCCAGTCGATCTCGGTCGCCAGCCGCCGGTAGGTGTCCTTTCGCCAGTCCAGGTCCGCGCTCTTGCGGATTTCGTAGGCGACGCGGCCGATGATCACCAGGCCCGTGGCGGTCATGTTGACGTACTGCTGGCGGAAGTCCGCGACCTGGTTGGCCGGCCCGCCGCTGGTGGGCAGCGCGCAGATCTCCCGCCACGGGTCCATGTGCTCGGAGAGCGCCTCGACCAGGGCGACGGCATCGGCCACCAGCTCGTCCCTGGCCCGCGGGTCCGCAAGCAGCCGGGAGCTCTGCCTGGCCACCGAGTCCTCGGAGAGCGCGTAGTCGGCGAAGAGCAGCTCCTTGACAAACTGCCGGACCTGGTTGAGCAGGAACACCGCCTGCGACGCCTTCGGCAGCGTCTTCGAGGTGGCGTCCACCCGACCGCGGAAGAAGCGGGTGCGGTCGACCAGGTCGGCAAGCACGCCGTTCACCGGCTCGCGGGTGTTGTAGACGGCGAGCAGGCTGGCCGGGATCTGCTTGGTCTGCGCGGCGTCGGCGAAATCCTGGTGGATCCGCTTGAGATCCTCCTCCACCACGATGAGCACCGCGAGGCTGTCGTCCTCGAAGCCCTGCTCGAGGTCGACCAGGCCGGGGATGGCCGAGCGGCCGGAGCCGTGGCCGCGGATCGCGGTGATGCGGTGCTGGCCGTCGGTGACGTAGAAGCGGACGTCGTCGCCGACGACCATGAAGCCGAGCCGGTTCTTGAAGTTGCCGCGCGGCAGGTGCAGCGCGGGCAGCTGCCTGGCATTGAGCGTCACCGGCGGCAGGATGTAGTCCGCGCGGTTCTGCCGGACGTAGCTGTTGATGTTCTTGACGTGGTCGGTCATGAGCGGGCGGTTCGTGGTGTTGGCCGGGTCGCCGCCCTTCTCCACCGATTCCGCGACCACCTGGCGGGCCAGGAAGGCGTAGGGGAACGAGGTCGAGATCATGGTGCGCCTGCCCTGCTGGAACACGGTGCAGGGAAACACCCTCGCGCCCGCGGCAGCTGCGTCGGCGGCGGCCGCGGCGTGCGCCTGATCCAGGCCGTCGTGCTAGCGCAGGCCGATGTGGTTGTCGGACATGAGAATTCTCCTGATTCGGCTCAGTACCGGTGCCGCGGGCAGTAGGCGTTGATCGCGGCCTTGACGAAGGTGTACGGGTAGTCGACGGCGTCCGAGAGCTCCTCGGCCAGGGTGATGCGGTTGCGCGCCGAGTTGCCGCGCGCGTCGAGCCAGCTGCAGCTGGTGTGCGCGAGCTGGATGACGGAATCCTGCAGGGCGCAGGAGGAGTCGTCGTAGTGGGCGTCCTCGAGGAAGCGGTGGTCGGCCGCGGAGCGTGGGCCGCAGCCGCTGGCGGAGGAGCCGCCCGCCGAGCCGGACGGCGGTGCGGCGGTGGCGGCGGGAGCGGCGAGGACCGCGGCGGCGGCGCCGAGGGCGAACAGGGACGACAGCGTGCGAGTGGCGATAGCCATGGGGTTCCCCCGGGAGGAGTGGTCGGAGTGACTGCGAATGCAAATAAGACTGTAGGGAGTCCGTGAAAACATTGTCAATCAATATTTGGTGGTTGATTTCCGCTCACGGATGCCGGAGTGTGGGAGCCGTGTCCACGATCAGCGCTGCCGACCTCTCCCGGCTCGCGGGAGTCACCCGGGCCACCGTGAGCAACTGGCGGCGCAGACACGCCGACTTCCCCAAACCCGTCGGCGGCAGCGAAGCGCGGCCCGTCTTCGACCTCGACGCGGTGCGGATCTGGCTGGCCGAGCATCGGATCGATGCCGGCGAGACGCCGCTCGCCGAGCTGCGGGCGCTGCTGCGCGGGGACCTGCCGCCGGAGGCGGTCACGCAGCTCATGCGGGGGCTGCGGGCCGCAGACGGTGCCTGGACAATCGACGCCGCCGCGGCCCCCGCGCTCGCGGATCGAGCGGTCACCCTGTTGGAGCGGGTGCGACGGGCGGACGGTGTCCGGGCCGCCGTCGACGCGCTCGCCGACCGCGCGCTCGAGGACGAGCTCGCGCCGAGCCTGCACCGCACCGCCGACCCGCTCGCGGCGCTGATGGCGGAGCTGGTCACCGACCCGGGCGATCCGCCGCGCACCGTATTCGATCCCGCCTGCGGGAGCGGCGCGCTCCTGCTCGCGGCCGCGAACAAGGGCGCCACCGAGCTCCGCGGGCAGGACAGCGTGCCCGTGCAGGTGGAGCGCGCGCGGCTCACGGTGACCGCAGAGACCGGTCTGGACATCGACATCCGGTTGGGTGACAGCCTGCGGGCCAACGCCTTCCCCGAGCTGCTCGCCGACGCGGTGCTCACCGATCCGCCCTACGGACAGCGGGATTGGGGCGCCGCCGAACTCGCCTTCGACACCAGGTGGCAGTACGGGTTGCCGTCCAAGATGGAGTCCGAGCTCGCCTGGGTGCAGCACGCGGTCGCGCACCTGCGGCCAGGGGGAAGCGCCGCCGTGCTGCTGCCGCCTGCCGTCGCGGTGCGGACGTCCGGGCGCAAGATCCGGGCCGGGCTGGTGCGGGCGGGGGTGCTGCGGGCGGTGATCGGGCTGCCGCAGGGCGCGTCGGCACCGTGGCAGGTCGGGCTGCAGATCTGGGTATTGCGTCGGCCGCTGCCCGAGCCGCGTCCCGCCGAATCCGTGCTCTTCGTGGACACGACGCAGATGTCCGCCGGTCAGGACATCGACTGGGCAGCCATTACCGAACGGGTGATCGGTGTGTGGCGGACGGACGGCGGCGAATCTGCGGCCGCGATGGTCGCCGCGATCGATCTGCTGGACGAGGCCGTCGATCTCACGCCCGCGCGCCACGTCCACCCCGCGCTCGACACCGGTGCGCTCACGAGCCGGCTGGAGAGCGCGACTCGCCGGTCCACCGCCGCCGCCGCGGAACTCGGAGCGCTACAGGCGGCGCTCGGCGACTGGCTGGAGGGGCCGGGCCGCAGCTGGCGGCAGGTGAGTATCGGCGAGCTCGCGGACCACGGCTGGCTGCGGTGGATCCGTTCCCAGCGCGAGGACTCCGCGACCGACGACCCTGGCATCGAGACGGGCGACGTCCTGGTCCCGCTCGGCCGCGCCGAGCGGCTGAACGGGCACGCGGTGCGGGTCGCGGAGCCGGAGGACACCGCGGCCGTGCGCGGACCGAACCTGCACACGCTCCGCGTCGATCCCGACCGCCTCGACCCCTGGTTCCTGGCGGGCTTCCTGCTCGCGGGCAACGGCTCCGCCGCCAGAACGGCGACCGTCCGCTTCGACCCGGGCAAGCTGCGCGTTCCGGTTCTCGCGCTGCCGGAGCAGCGGCGATATGGCACGCTGCTGCGGACCATGTTCCGGTTGCGTACGGCTGCCAGCCGCGCCGCCGCCGCGATCGAAGAACTCAATGACACAATGGTTTCCGGGCTGACCGCCGGTGTGCTCGCACCGGCCGGTGCGCCGGAGCAGGTCGACGGCGATCCGTTCGGAGCCGAGGGGTGGCGGTGAATCGGGTGGGAGGGTTTCGGCATGTGGGATGACGTCGCCGGGCAGATCTTCGACGCCGGTTGCTACGACCCCGGCCTGTACGGGCACGACGTGGACAGCCGCTGGCGGTCGGCGGAGGGGGCGGCCGCCTGGATTCGCCAGTGCCTGACCCAGGTGTCGGCCGCCGGGCTGGTGGCGGTTCCGCTGCCGGTCTCCGCCGCGGCGGGGGAACAGGCGCGGGCGCTGCGCGGGGAGCTGCTGCGCGGCGGCGCGCTGCGCGCGCTTGTGACCGGGCTCGACGCCGACCGCGACCTCTGGGTGCTCTCCGAGGCCGCGGGCGAGCGTGCGGGCCGCGTGCTGCTCCTCGACGCCGCGGGCGGCGTCGCCCGGGTCGGGGAGGTCTGGCGGGCATTCTGCGCCGACCCGGCGGATCCGCGACTGGCGCCGCACGTGGTCGACAGCATCGACCGGCTCGACGATCGGATCGATCTGACCCCGCCGGACCCTGTCGATCCCGACCACTACCCCGCGCTCCGGGCACGCCTGCTGGACCGGCCGGACCCGACCCCGCCGGAGCTGGCACCCGCCGAGCCGCTCGGCGCGGTCACGCTGGGTGAACTGGTCGAAGCCGAGATGGTCTCCGTGCGCCAATCGCCGCCGGCCGTCGCGACGGGCACCGGCGCGTCGATGTGGACGGCCAAGGACGTGCGGCTCGGCCGGGCGCCGTCGCGGCAGGGCGACGCGGCGGCGCGGGGAGCGGTCACCGCGCGGGCCGGTGACGTCGCCGTGCTGGTGCCCGAGGGGATCGCCCGGGTGTGCGGGGAGGACGTGCTGCTCGGCCCCGGGATCGAACTCCTCAGGGCCGACCCGGCCGTGCTCGACCCCGAATTCCTCGCGGGCGTGCTGCGGGCGGCGGTCGACGGCACCGGTGGCGTGAACCTCTACGCCGTGCCGGTGCCGCGGCTCGCCCCGGCCGAGCAGCGCCGGTACGCCGCGGCCTTCGTCCGGCTGCGCGCGCTCGAGGAGGAGTGGCTGCGGCACCGGGACGAACTGGAGCAGCTGGTCCGGGCCGGTTTTCGCGGGCTCGCGGCCGGTCGGCTGCGCCCGGCCGAGGCACTGAGGTGACCATGACGGTCGTCGGGGGACGCTACGACCTCATCCGCCAGGTCGGGGCCGGCGGCATGGGGCAGGTCTTCGAAGGTTTCGACCGGAACCTCAAGCGGCGGGTCGCCGTCAAACTGACCCATCTCGACCTCGAATCCGACAGCGAGTGGACCAGGCGCTTCCTGCGCGAGGCCGAGCTGATGGCCACCGTCAGCCACCCCGGCGCGCCCGCCATCCACGACGCCGGCATCACCGACACCGAACCGCACCGGCCGTTCCTGGTGATGGAGTTCGTCGACGGGGTGACGCTGGAGGACGTGCTCGCCCGGCATCGGCGGCTGCCCCTCGGTGTCGTCGCGGCGCTCGGCGCGCAGGTGGCGGCAGTGCTAGCGGCCACCCACCGGCACCGGATCTACCACCGCGACCTCAAACCGTCGAACCTCATGCTCTGCGACAACGGCACCGTCAAGGTCCTCGATTTCGGGCTCGCGGTCGTCCCGGACGCCGACCGCAGCCGCTACACCTCGACCGGGCAGACCATCGGGACGCCCGCCTTCATGGCCCCGGAGCAGATCGAATCGCGGGAGATCACGCCGCAGACCGACCTGTACGCGCTCGGCCTCATCCTGCACGAACTGCTCACCGGGGAGCGGGTGTTCGCGGGCGCCAACGCATTCAGCGTGTGGACCGAGCAGGTCTCCGCCGCGCCACCCGACATCCGCATCGCGTGCCCCGGCATCCCCGCCGATCTCGCGGGTGTGCTCATGTGCATGCTGGAGAAGAAGCCGGAGGCCAGGCCGGCCGGCGCCGCCGTCGTGCACGCCGTACTCCTGCGTCACGCCGCGGGGCTCGCCGAACTCGTCGACGATGCCGACAGCCCCGCCCGGCTGTACGCCGCCGCGGTGAACGCCCCGGCCCGGCTGGCCGCGGCTCTCGACCCCGCAGCGCGGGTAGTCGACAGTCCTGTACCCGCCGACACCGGGAAGCGGGTGCCGACCGGCGAGTTGAGCCGCGGCGACCTGCACCGCGCCGTCGAAAAGGCCAGGCACCTGGCCGACGAATCTCGGTACCACCCCGCCGTCCGGCACCTGCAGACCGCCGTGCGCGCGGCCGTCCCGCTGCTCGGCGCCCGCGATGCCGACGTGGTCGACGCCAGGGTCCAGCTCGCCGGGCTCCGCTTCGAATCCGGCGAGTATGCCGAGGCGGCCCCGCTCTACCGCGCGCTCATCGACGATCTCACCGCCGAGCGCGGGCCCTACGACGACCAGGTCGTGTACTGCCAGCGCAGACTCGCCGAGTGCCTGCTGCACCTGGGCGACAACGGGGAGGCACACGAGCGATTCCGGCGACTGCATACCCAGCTCGAAGCCAAGTACGGAGCGGCTGATCGGCGGGTGTCGGAGATCAGGGCGCTCGCCCGCGAGGCCGGGCGGGAGCCATAGCGGCGATCGTGTAGCAACCCCGCCGAGGTTGGCGATAGCGTTCGAGACCAACGGGGATCGTCCGGCGGGATCGAGAAACGAGGAGGACGCGGTGACGGTAATGGCGGGCGGGGGCGCCACGCCGGCGGATCGCGGCGCACGGCTGTTCCAGTATCTGGCCCGGGTGCAGGACATCGGGATGACCAAGATCTCCGAGGTCGCCGACCTCGGAACGGTGCTCTGGCTGGCGGATCTCCCGGTGCATTCGGCCGTGCAGTACCAGGCCGAGTCACCCGGTGAGCCGTTTCTCCGGGTTGCCAAGGTGCGGGTCGAGCCGGTGGTCGAGCTGCACGACGCCGACGTGCTCGCCTGGCTGGCGCCCGGGCGGATCGACGATCCCGATGCCGAGCCGGAGCTGCGCAGCAGAAGGAGGGGTGCCGACGGTGAGGAACTGCTGAGCGATTACCCGGAGATTCGGCGCGGCTTCGAGAAGTGGATGACCCGGTGGCGCCCGTGGGCGTACAAGGCGCGCCGCGATCAGCTCGTGCACCGGCTATACCGCGAGCTCTACGACATCTACACCCGGTTGAGCGCGGCGTCGGAGACGACCGAGGCAGTGCTCGGCCTCGGCTGCCTGAGTTGGAAGCCGCCGACCGGCGCGACCGTGCGTAGGCACGTCCTCACGGTTCCGGTGAAGATCGAGTTCGACACGAACTCGGGCGCGCTCGCGGTCACGGTGGAGACCGGCGGCGGGATGTTGGTCGAGCTCATGGACTTCCTGGAGCACGGTCACCTCAGCAGCGCCACCCACCTGCACCAAGCCGAGGAGTTCGCGCGCAGCGAGGCGATCGACCCGTTCGACGAACCCGCGGTCGGCGGGCTGGTCCGCAGGGTCATCAACTGCATCAACTACGGCGCCGACTACCTCGAGCAGATGACCCCCGCCGTGCCGGGGCGGGAAGCGACCGGTGCCTACGCCCCCGCGGTGATCCTGCGCTCCCGCGGCAAGCGCGGGCTGGTGCGGGTGCTCGACTCCATCGCCCAGCGCATCCGCGAGCAGCGGGCAGTCCCCGAGGGCATACGCAATCTGGTCGACCCCGACTACGTGCCGCGCCGCGATCAGCCGAGCGATGAGGGCGCCATCGTCCGCGACGGCGCCGACAGCTTCCTGCCGATGCCGCTCAACGACGTACAGCTGCGCATCCTCGACCACGTCGACTCCAGCGCGCACACCATCGTGCAGGGGCCGCCGGGCACCGGGAAGACGCACACCGCAGCCGCGCTGATCGCGCACCTGCTCGCCCAAGGCAAGCGGGTGCTGGTCACCGCGCACACCGACCGCGCGCTCGAGGAGGTGCGCGGCAAGCTCCCGGACGCGATCAAGCCGCTCTCGGTCGCCGTGGTGGGGGCATCCAGGGACTCGTTCGCCGACCTGGAGGTAGCTGTCGAGCGGATCTCCGAAGCCGCCGCCGAACACGACCAAGCCCGCTCCGACCGGCAGATCGCCGGTGCGCAGCGCCGGATCGGCGAGCTGCGCGAGCGCAGAGCAGGGTTCATGGGACGGCTGCGTGCGGCCAGGGAAGCCGAGGTGCGTACCTACGACATCGCCGGATACCGCGGCACGCTGACCGAGCTCGTGGCGGCACACCGCGCGGACCGGGATCGGTTCGGCTGGATCGACGGGCTCGTCGCGCCGGGAACCATCGAGGCCCCGCCCGTTTCGGCGCAGGAGTACGGCCGCTGGCGGGAACTCGTGCTGGACGAGACACTGCGCGACCCGGAGGCGCAGGCGCCCGAACTCGTCACCAACTCGGAGCTGCCGCCGGCCGCGCAGGTGGACCAGTGGTTCGCCCGGCGCGCCGAGGCGGAGCAGCGCTGCCGCGACTACCGGGAGGTGGGGCAGACCGAATGGGTCCGCCGGGCGTCGACCCTGGCGCCGCACACCAGGGCCGAGCTACAGGAACTCGTGCAGGGGCAGGACCGGGCCGCCGCTGAGCTGTCCGACCAGCGCGAGACCTGGATCCGGGACGCGTTGCTCGACGTGCGGGCGGGGCGGCCGGTCGAGTGGCAGACCAGGGCACACCGCATCGGCGAGCTGCTCGTCCCGGTCGAGGCCGCGGTGGCGGCGGTCGGCATCAGCGAGATCACCGTGCACAGCACCGATCTCGCCCCGCTGGTGGCGCTCACCGAGGCCGTGCTGGCGCACATCGAACGGAAGGGCGAGCTCAAAATCCAGAGCGACGGGTCGCCGAAGGCCGGGCTCACCACGGCCAAGGTGATCAAGGACGCCAAGCCGCTCTTCGACAACGTCCGGGTGGACGGACGGATCCCCACCACCGCCGAGCAACTGGAGAAGTTTCGCCAGTACGAGCACGCGAGCCGGTTGCTCAACCAGCTCGACGCCGCGTGGCAGGGCGTCGCCCAGCCACAGGCGGGCGCGCCGAGCTGGCGGCTGGCCTGGCACCGGGAACGGCTCGCGCGGCTCGAGGGTGTGCTCCGGTTCGGCACGCAGTTGCAGGGCGCCGGAGCGAAGCTGCGCATGTACGGCCTGCCGGAACCGGATTGGGCCGACCCCGGCTCGGTGCAGCGTATGGTCGAGGCCTTCCACGCCGTGACCGCACTCGATGCGCTGCGCGCAGCGCAGGCTCCGATCAACGAGCTGCTGCAGCGGCTGGTCTCGCTCGGCAACGACCCGCGCGCCACCGCCAACCTGCACGACCTGCGCGCCGCGATCGAGCACAGCGACGGCCCCGCCTACCACCGTGCGCTGGCTCGCCTCACAGAGCTGCGGAGGCTGCGGGAGCTGCGCGCGCAGCGGCAGGAACTGGAGGCACGGCTCGCGGCGGCCCCCGCACTGCACGCGAACATCGTGGCGACCCTCGGTGATCCCGGCTGGGACACCCGGTTGCGCGAACTGCCCGCGGCCTGGGCCTGGGCCGCTGCGGGTACCTGGCTGGATCAGCTGGCCGACGAGCAGGTGAACGACCTGCTGCGCGCACTCGATTCGATCGAGGAACAGCTGCGCGCCGAGGCCACCGTGCTCGCGGTGACCAGGGCCTGGGCCAGGGCGGTCGGACCGGGCCGGCTGAGCAACAGCTCGCGCGCCGACCTGCGGCAGTACGTGCAGCTGGTCCGCAAGCTCGGCAAGGGCACCGGCATGTATGCCGGCCGACGCCGGGCAGAGATCAAGCAGACCCTGGCGCGCTGCCGCTCCGCGGTGCCGGTCTGGATCATGCCGATCTACCGGGTGGTCGAGCAACTCGACATCGAGCAGGACATGTTCGACGTGGTGGTGGTGGACGAGGCGTCCCAGGCCGGGCTGGAATCGGTGTTCCTGCAGTACCTCGCCCCGCGCATCGTGGTGATCGGCGACGACAAGCAGGTCTCGCCGTCGGCGGTCGGGGTGGACCAGAAGGAACTCGAGAAGCTCGCGGGGCAGTACCTGTTCGACGACAAGTATCGGGCGACCTGGCAGGAGCCGAAGCGGAGCCTGTTCGACGAGGCGACGATGCGGTTCCCGGCGCGGCTGACGCTCGTCGAGCATCGGCGCTGCGTACCCGAGATCATCGGCTTCTCCAACAAGATCGCCTACGAGCCGTACAACGTGCGGCTGATCCCGGTTCGGATGTTCGGCGCCGACCGGCTGCCGCCGATCCGCACCGTGCACGTCTCCGACGGCGTCAACCCGGGCAAGACCAACGTCAATATCGCCGAGGCGGACCGCATCGTCGAGCAGATCGAGCGCTGCGCCGCCGACCCCGCCTACGACGGCAAGACCTTCGGGGTGATCTCGCTGCTCGGCACGCAGCAGGCCAAGCTGATCTGGGACAAGCTGCTCGCGCGGTTCCAGCCCGAGGAGCTGACCCGCAGGCAGTTGCGGTGCGGCGACGCGGCGGATTTTCAGGGCGCCGAGCGCGACGTCGTCTTCCTGTCCATGGTGAAGGCGCGCGGGCCGGAGGCGCGGCTGGTGGCGCAGAGCCGGGACGAGGCTATCCAGCGCTACAACGTCGCGGTTTCCCGTGCGCGCGACCAGCTCTGGCTGTTCCACTCGGTCACCCTCGACGACCTGCGCAACCCCTCCGACATGCGGTACCGGCTGCTCGACTACTGCCTGGAGGCATGGCAGCACGACGTCGAGCAGGCTGCGGGGCGGATGCTGCCGGTCCCGGAGGATCGGGTGGTCGCGCCCTTCGACTCGCTGTTCGAGCAGCAGGTTTTCAATCGGATCGCGGAACGGGAGTACCGCGTCGGGGCACACTACGACGCCACGGGGTACGACATCGACATGGTGGTCACCGGCTCCCATGCACGGGTCGCCGTGCAGTGCGACGGGGATCGCTGGGATGGGCCCGTGGAGTTCGACAACGATTTGTCGAACCAGCGCGAGCTGCAGCGGTGCGGGTGGCCGTTCGTGCGGATCCGGCAGTCGCAGTTCCTGCGCGACCCGGAGGCGGCGATGGCGCCGCTGTGGGCGACCTTCGAGGAACTCGGGTTGCTTCCGCTCGCGCCGGAGGAGGTCGTTGCTGTGTCTGCCGACCCGCCCGACGGAGCCAGCGCTGCCGAGGCCGGGGTGCGGGAGGTCGCGCCCTCGGCTTCGCTGGCTTCCAGCTGGACTCCGGCGGCGGAGCAGCCACCGGTGTCGGAGTGGACGCCGACGCCGCCGCAGAGATCGGAGTCGCCGCGGATTTCGGAACCGCCGCAGACTGCGGAGCCGCCCGTCGCGCCCGAGCCCGTGGTGCGCGACTACCGCGCCTTCACCGAGCCGCTCGCCGCGCCGGGCGTCGCGGCGCCGAACGCGGTGACCCAGGACCTGGTGCGGATCGTCGAGGTCGAGGGCCCGGTCACCGGCGCCCGGCTGCTTGCCGCCTACCGGCGGTCCACCGGCTCGACCGGAAGCGACGACACCCCTGCCACGATCGAGCGGCTGCTGAGCGCGGCGGTCGCGGGTGGCGATCTGCTCGCCGACGACCCACTCGCCGCCGCCGACGATCCCGCGCTGCGCGCCTACCGCACGCCGGAGCAGCCGCTGACCGACCTGCGTACGCTCGGCCCCCGCTCGGTCGACCAGGTACCGCTGCGGGAACTGGCGGGGGCCATCGCCGTTGCCATCGGCGAACCGGGCTCGGCCGACCGCAGGGAGGTGATGCGCCGCGCGCTGCGGAGCATGGGGCAGTCCGAGTTCACCGACCGGGCCGTCGCCGCGCTGGCCCTGGCGTGGCCGCTGGCGCGCGCCGAGGTCACGACGGTGTCTTGACGCGATCCCGTCAGAGCAGCCCGGCGGGCGTGGTGCCGCGCAGGAAGGCCGCGACGCCGATGAGCCGATGGTGCGGCACCCGCAGCGGTGCCAGGGCGCGGACCACCCGCGGGAAATCCTCGATCGGATCGGCTGCGCGGACCGCCCATTCCGTGACGAGGTCGAGCGCGGCCCCGCGCTGCGCGGCGGTGCCGCCGGCCGCGGCCGCCAGCAGTACCAGCTCCTCGGCATCGTCGGAGATCGGACGGAAGTCGAGGATTCCCGCGGCCGCGGCCGCGGTGACCGCCGTCGTCATCGCTCGCGGGTCGGTGAGGCCGATGAGGTCGCCGATCTCGTCTGCGGTCGCGATCCCGCCCTGGGCGTGCAGCTGATCGGTGAGTTCGGTCGTCACGGGGGCGGCCTCCGGTTCGGTGGGTGCGGGTACGGGTTCCGGCGCCGGGGCCGTCGGCTCCGGTTTCGGGCGGTCGGTGCGGCGTATCCCGGGCATGCTGCGCGGCGTGGGACGCCCGGGTTCCGTTCTCGGGGATGGTGCAACGGGTCGCGGTGCGGGCGATGGTGCAGCGGGTGGCGGTGCCGGGGATGGTGTAACGGGGTGCGGCTCGGCGGGGTCCGGGGCGGGGAACAGGCGGGTCAGCAGGCCGGGAAGCTCGCCCGCGCCGACGGTGACCTCCTCCGCGGCGATCTGCCGGAGTTTACGGATGTGCGCACCGGCACGGCGCGGATCCTCTGCGGAGTTCTCGACATAGACCAGCAGGATCACCGGCGCCCGCGCCGCACCTGGGCGGATCACTCGGCCCAACCGGTGCGCCAGTTGCCGCTCGGTGAGATCCGGTGTGACGAATACGCCCATGCCGACGTGCGGGACGGTCAGCACCGGGTCGAGACCGCGGTGTTCGACGACCGCGTGCAGCCCGCGCTCCCGCAGGCGCCGCGCGATCTCGTCGCGGGCCACAGCGCTGACATCCGCTCCGACCCTGGCGATCTGGAAGTCGGCACGGCCGAGGGCCTGCACCAGCCGGGTCGCGGTGGCCGTCCGGTCGGTGAAGAAGATCGTCTGCGTGCCGGCCAGCACCGGGACGGGTAGGGCGCGTAGCGCGGCCAGCTTCTCTTGAGAGCCGCCGAGCACCTCGGCACGCTTGCCGATCGCCTCCAGGTAGCGCTTCGCGGGTACCGCGGCCGGTCCTCTGCCGTCGACCTGCGCTCTCGCGAATTCCTCGGCAGCGGCGGGGACATCCGGCGCGCCGTAAGTGCCGACGAGAGTGTCGAGTGCGCGCTCGGCGCGGTCGTCGGCGGCTCGGAAGGCCCGATCCTCGCTCGCGGTGAACCGCACCGGCACCTGGACGAGGGCGATCCGGGGGAGCAGGCCGTTGTGCACGGCGTGCGGGTAGTCGCAGCCGGGGATGATCTCGCCGAAATACGGCCGGACGACGGTCCGGATCAGGTCGTCGCCGCGTTCGGCGCCGCAGGTGAGCGCGAGGCGCCACTGGAAGAGCGGGAGCAGCGCTTTGGCGTACGCACCCGCGCTGTAGCCGTGCACGTCGTCGACGATCAAAGCCGTCGGCCGGTGTTGGGTGTACCTGTCGATCAGCCGGTCCCGGATCGCGGCGTAGGCGGTGACGACGGTGATGTCGCCGTGCGCGGGCAGCCGGCCCGCGGCGCCGCCGGAGCCGTCGATGCTGTTGTTGTGCAGCATATTCCGGAGCGCATCTAGCCACCGGCGCTGCTGGTCGGCGTCCGGGACGAGGATCGCCACCTGATGTCCCGCCTCGACAGCCTCCGCTGCGGCGGCGATGCCGAGCACGGTCTTGCCCGCGCCGTCGACCGCCTCGACGATGCCCCGGTGGCCGCGGTTCCGCCAACCTGCCAGCGTCTGCTTCTGCCAGGTGTGCAGCCGGAGCCGGGACTGCGTCGTCCGGCTGGCGTCGGCCGATTTCCCGTTCCCGGTTCGCCCGCCCGCCGAGGTACCTGCGTCCGGCTCGGCTGTCGCATCGACGGCGTTGGCAACCCGGCGGATCGACCAGATCGGCGGGGTGTCGTCGGATTTGCTGAAGATGTCCTGGCGAGCGTGGAGCAGGCTGTTGATCATGGTCCTTGTGCAAGCCGGGTCATCGATCGCCTCGGTCAGCGCGCGCGCCGACATGGACCCCTCGGTCCGCAGCAGGGCGCGGATCCGTGACTCCAAAGATGCCCGCACTCCGTACCTCCCGATCACCGCGCCACCCACCCACCGCCGATTGCGATCGGCGGCCCGAGGGAAATTATGTCCGATTCGTAGCCGGGACGTAGCGTGTGGGCTGCTCCGGACGACAAGAGGGGCGGCAGGCGCGACACGATCAGGGGGCGTGCGATGACGGAGTCGTTCTCGGTACAGCAGGCGGGTGAGCTGGAACGCGCGCGCGCCGGTGAGCTGCGCCGGATCGCGCTGTTCGCCGAGCTGAACCTGGATGCCGACGACATCGCCCGCAGCACGGAGCTGTTCGCCCAGATGATTCGCCGGTACCACCGCGCCATGGGGGCGGAGTGGATCATCGCGCGATTCCCCGCTCTGACCCTGACGACGCTCATCGGGCACGCGGGCATGCACTACGACCGCAACCGGTACTGGGACAGCTTCTGGGACGAAGTCGGTCTCCCGCGTGACCTCGAGTTCGAATCGCTCCTGCGCGAAACGCTCCGTGATCTGCTCCGCACCTTCCGGATGCGCGAATTTCCCGAGCTGGAACATCAATACGTCCAGGTCATGGCGGTGCACGCCGGTATCCCCGTGCACTGCCTCGACGATCTGGTCGACGTCATCGATCAGCACGTCAGTGCCGGGCGGACGGCCACCGGCGCTGCGGTCTTCGAGTGGCTCACCGCGCCGGGCATGGCCTACCGGCTGGACCGGCTCGACGTGCCGGTCCGGAATTTCCTGCGGCTCGGCGGCGAGGTCGCCGTCGACATCGTGGACCGGATCATCGAGTTCGCCGAGTACTTCGGTGAGCATCCGGAAGCGGCCAACGATCTCGATCTCGACACCGCCACCACCGGGCTGCCGAACCTCCTGCTGGACGCGCTGATCGACCGGCTGGCGGAGCGCCCGCTCGGCTCCGGTCCGCGGGAGCCCAGCGCGGTCGCGCGGACCAGGCAGCCGGCCGTCGCGTACTCGCCGCTCGACCACAGGATCGTCGTCGAGGTGCCGTATCCGGAGTCCACGCCGGAGTCGCCGTGGCGGGTCCTGTTCGACGGGGCGCCGCAGACGGTCTACGCCGAACGGGCCTGGGGGAGTGCCGACGATACCGCGCAACCCGCCACCCCGGTGCCGGTACCGCGGCCGGTTCGTCAGATCGTGCTCGGCCACGAGTCGGTGCCTGGCATGATCCGCATCCCACTGGTCGACAAGAACGATCCGCTGCTGCTCTTCGACGAGTCCGGTCGGGCGCTGTCGCGGCACGCCGCACTCCCGCGCGGCACGGTGATCGCGGTGTGCCCGCACGACGCGGCGGTGATCGACGCCGATGCGGGAGTGCCGCTGGAGCCGCTCGACGAGCTGATCCCGATCGGCTGGCAGGACTGGCGCGCGCGGAGTTACGACCTCTCCGGGCCCGCCGCGATCCGGTGGCGGCGCGGGCCGCACACGGGGCCGCTGCGGCAGGTGCGGGCCAGTGCCGCCGCCCGGCTCGGGTTCGGCGCGCCGCTGCCGGGGGTGACCACCCGGAACGGCCTCTCCGTGTACGCCGCGCGGCCGGGCGTCGAGTTGCCGCCGACTGGCGTGCCCACTACATGGCGGGTGCGCACGCGGCGGGCGGGAACCGTCGACTGGCTGACCGACCAGGAGTGGGAGGCCGGCTCCGAAGAGACCGAGCTCGACCCGTTCGACGGGGTCGCGCCGGGGCTGCTCGGCTTGTTCGACGTGGTGGTCAGCGGTCCGCTCGGCTCCGACCTGCGGCATTCGGTCTTCCTCGCCGAAGGGCTGGACGTGCGGTACAGCGCCGAGTTCCGGGTGCCCGACGGCGACGGTCTCGCCCCCGCCTCCTGCGCGCTCGCCGCCCGCCCGCCGCTCGCCGTCGACGAGAAACGGCTCGAATTCGGCCGTGCGGTTCGCGATCTCGAGATCCGCACCGGGTCCGGCGGCCACACCGAGCGGCTGCTCGTCCGCCCGCCGCACGTCGAACTCCGGGTCGACGGGGTGGGCGGGGTCGCGCAGTGGCGCACCGCGGCCGCCGCGCTGACCACCGACCAGCTCGCCGAGCACGCGACGCTCGCCGTTCGGGTACCCGGCGAGGTGGAGGTGGACATCGCCCTCACCGATCGCGCGGGCGCGATCCGGCAGGTCGAGATCCCGAAGGTCGCCGCCGACAATGTCTTCCGGGTGCCGACCCGGGCGTTTCTGGACACCGCGCGAAGCCTCGGCGTGTCGGCGCTGCTGGCCAGGATCGACACCGGGGATGGCCGCACCCGCACGGTGCGGCTGGCCCGGATCAGGCCACCTGCGCTGTGCACGGGCGCCGAGGTAGCCGGGGACGCGCTGCTATTTGCCGGCGTCTCCGGCAGCGACCTCGCGGCGTTTGTCTGGGCGAACACCGCGCCCTGGCTGGAGCCGGCGCAACTCGCGCTCGACGGCGTCCGCGCGACACTGCCGCCCGAGCTGATCGGCGCCGGCCCGCTCACCGTGCAGGTGTACGTCGACGACCCGTGGTCGGTGCCCGTTGTGCCGGAACGACCGGGCGACGACGCCCTGCGGATCGAGCAGCCCGGGTGGTTCGCGGATCCGGATCCCACCCGGTCCGCGCTCTCCCGCTTCCTCGCCGGGCACGGGGACGCCCCGGCCGGCGGCTCGGTCCTGCCCGAGGTGTGGGCCGCGCTCGCCGGTGGCGGGGCCACCCGCCCGATGCGCGCGGCCATGCACGACCTGCTGCGCCGCGACCCGCGCTCCGCGCTCGAAGCCCTCACCTACACCGCGATCCCGCCGTCCGGGCATCCGGCACTGCTCATCGCCGCCGGGCTCGCGGAGTGCGATTTCGCCTCGGTGGTGCGCGCGGTGGTACCCGCCGATCCGTGGATCGCCTGCCTGCTCGACATCGCGGACCTGCCCGCGCTCGCCCGCGACCGCGGCTCGGTCGCCTACCGCGACCTGATCGGCAGGCTGGCCGAAGCGGGTGGTGAACGGCTGCCCCAGCTGCTGGCGGGCAAGGTGGGCGATCCGCGCGAGGGTGTCTTCGACTCCTCGGCGGTCGCTATGCACCGGATGGACCCGGTCCGGGTCCGGGAGCTGAAATCGGCGTGCGAGATCGTCCCCGCCGCCCTGCTCGACACCGACACCCGCACCTCGGCCATGTTCGAGGCCTTCGAGCAACGGCTGACCTGGCTGGACGACCCGGGCTCCGGGCGGCTCGGAGCGGGCTCGCCGCCGCTGCTCGCCGCGGTGCGCCGGGCCTCACGCGGCGCCTACGATCAGATCGCCGCCCGCAACGAGGTCCTGGCCGGTGTCGACACCGGTGAGCTGCCCTGGATGCTGATGTCGATGCAGTCGCTGCTGCTGGCGGTCGTCGCCCGGCTTACCGCCCGCGGTGTGCGGGTCGCGCCGATCACGCCCGCGATGCGCGGTGACTGGGCACGATTGGCTCGCCGGTGTCCCGCGCTGGTGAGCACCGACCTGCTGATCGCCGACGCATTGATCGCCCACGAACGCCACCCCGATTCGATCGGAGAACCGACGTGACCGACCGGCTGGACCCGCTCGCGGCGGGAGCCGCCATCGAGGCGAGCTACAAGCGCTACCTCGAGACCCTGATCGCGCCGCGCGATCCCGCGCTCGCCGAGGCCTTCGCCCGCGAGGTGCACGACACCCCGCTGCTCACCAGGGGGCCGCTGCTGGAACTCACCCCGCCGTACGAGCCGGGCCGGTCGCTCCGCGACCTCATGGCCGAGGGGGTGCTGAACCCCGGTTTCGCCGCGTTCGACTCGGCGATGGATCTGGACCGGACGCTGTATGCGCACCAGGAGACCGCGATCCGCAAGGTCACGGCCGGTCGTAACCTGGTGGTGAGCACCGGAACCGGGTCCGGCAAGACCGAGAGCTTCCTGTACCCGATCCTCAACGAGCTGGTGGCCGAGCAGGCGGCGGGCACGCTCGGCCCCGGGGTGCGGGCCCTGCTGCTGTACCCGATGAACGCTCTGGCCAACGACCAGCTGAAGCGGCTGCGCGAGCTGCTGGCCGACACCCCGGAGATCACCTTCGGCCGCTACACCGGGGAGACCAAGGAGAAGCGCGCCGACGCCGAATCGACGTTCGCGCAGATGCATCCCGGCGTCGATCGGCTGCCCAACGAGTTGCTCAGCCGGGAGGAGATGTGGGCGAACCCGCCACACCTCCTGCTGACCAACTACGCGATGCTCGAGTACCTGCTGCTGCGCCCCCGCGACCTCGAACTCTTCGACGGCAAGTACCCCGACACCTGGAAGTTCCTGGTCCTCGACGAGGCGCACGTCTACGACGGCGCCCAGGGTGGCGAGGTCGCGCTACTGCTGCGCCGGCTCCGGGACCGGGTCGCCGGCCACCGCCCGCTGCGCTGCATCGCCACCTCGGCGTCGCTGTCCGGCAGCACCGAGGCGAGCCAGGGCACCGAGGCGACCGCCTTCGCCCGCAAGCTCTTCGACGCCGACTTCGAGTTCGCCGCCGATGACGAGGCCAGGCAGGACCTGGTGACCGCCACCCGGATGCGGCGCCGGAGCGAGCCGACCTGGACGATCGCCGACGCCGACCTGCTCCGCCTCGCCGAGCCCGACGCCGACCTGTCCGACATCGGGGAGCACGTGGCCTCCGGCGATATCGCCGAATCGCTGCACGCCGAGCGCAGGATCGCGAACCTGAAGGCTTTCGCGCACGCTGGCCCGGTGGACGTGCGGGCCCTGGCGGACAAGCTGTGGCCGGACGACCAGGAGGGACAGGCCAAGCTGGAGGCGCTCGTCGCGCTCGGCTCGAAAGTCATCGACAGCGGCGGTAATCCGGTGCTCTCGGCGCGCTACCACATGTTCGTGCGCGCGACCGAGGGCGCGTTCGTCAGCTTCGGCGACGCCGGCCCTACCGTATTCCTGAGCAGGCACGAGATCGATCCGGCCAGCGGCCGAGCCGTTTTCGAGTTCGGCACCTGCCAGCGCTGCGGGGCGGTGCACCTGGCGGGGGAGCGGGTCATCGAGGAGGGGGTAGCGTACTTCCGGCCGGCCAAGAAGGACACCGCGGTGCGCTGGCTGGTGCTGACCGACACCGCCGCCGACTCCGTCGTGGACGAGGACGAGGCGACCCTCGCCGAGGACGGCGGCGATCCCGGCGAGACTGGGCAGCGGACGCTCTGCACCGGTTGCGGAGTCCTCGGCGCCGCCTGCACCCTGCGCTGCCCGGGCGGGCCGGTATTGACGGTGCGGGAGCACCGGTCGGCGCGCCGGGTGATGAGCTCCTGCACCGAGTGCGGCGCGCTAGCCAGGCAGGTGGTGCGACGGCTGCGCACCGATGTCAACGCCGCCCCCGCTGTTATCGCGACCGCGCTCTACCAGCACCTGCCCGCTGCCGATGGCGAGGCGGGCGACCAGGTGGGCGGCGGCCGGAAGCTGTTGATGTTCTCCGACTCCCGACAGGCGGCCGCCTTCGCGGCGCCATACCTCTCCAGCACCTACGGCAGTGTGCTGACCCGGCGATACATCACCGAGGCGCTGCACGACCCGCGGAACGCGGGGGAACTGCTCTCGGTCGAGGACGTGGCCGACAAGGTCCGCGCGGTCGCCGACCGGGCCCAGCACTTCGACGAGGACGCGACGCGGTCCAGCAAGCTGCGCACGGTGCATCCGTGGGTGATGGCCGAGCTGATGACGATGGACCAACGGCAGTCGCTCGAGGGGCTCGGTCTGCTCGCGGTCTCGCTGGCGCGGTCGCGCCGGACGCCGCTGCCGTCCGGTTTCGCCCGGCTCGGGTTCACCGACGACGAGGTATGGGGCCTCCTCGCCGAACTGGTCCGGACCGTTCGCCTGCAGGGCGCGCTGACCCTGCTGCCCGACGTCGATATCGCCGACCCGCTCTTCGAACCGCGCAATATGCGAATCCGCATGCGATCGGCTGATTCCGACCGCCGCAAGCGGATCATCTGCTGGCGGCCGGGCGGCAAGCCCGGAACTACCAACAACCGGATCGTGCTCGTACGTAAGGCGCTCGCCGCTGTCGGGTCGGACGTCCCGGCCGGCAAGGTGCTCGACGCGTGCTGGGACTTCTTGGAGAAGGCCGGGTACTTCACCGCCGAGCAGGACAAGACCGCCGGCGTGCTCTACCAGGTCTCGCACGAGAAGCTGCGGCTGCGCGCGGGTAGCGAGTGCACCTGGTTCCGCTGTGGGGTATGCCGCCGGCTCACCGCGCACAACATTCGCGGTGTCTGCCCGCTCGGTGCGTGCCCCGGTAGCCTGGCGCCCTACCCGGTGCCCGCCGCCGCTGCGGACGCCAACCACTACCGCATGCTGTACCGCACCCTGACCAAGGTGCCGCTGACCGCGCAGGAGCACACCGCGCAGTGGGCGGCGCTGGAGGCCGCCGCCATCCAGCGGCGGTTCGTCACCGGCGAGGTCAACGTGCTCTCCTGTTCGACCACCTTCGAGCTCGGGGTCGATGTCGGCGAGCTGCAGGCGGTGATGCTGCGCAACATGCCGCCGAAGACGGCGAACTACGTGCAGCGGGCAGGCCGGGCCGGACGCCGGGCCGCCTCGGCGGCGCTCGTCGTCACCTACGCCAAGCGCAGCTCGCACGATCTGTCCAAGTTCCAGCACCCGGCGGGGATGATCGCCGGAATCATGCGCATACCGTGGATTCCGATCGACAACCCGCGCATCGGCCGCAGGCACGCCTACTCGATCGCGCTGGCCGCCTACTTCCGTGATCGCTACGACAGCGACGGGGTGGAGTGGCGGCACGCGGGCGCGTTCTTCGAATCCGGCGACAACGGCGAGTCCGCCGCGGCGGCGGTCAGGCACTTCCTCACGCCGGTACCCGATCGAGTCCGGCACTCCCTGCAGGCGGTGCTGCCACCGGCCACCGCCGCCGAGATCGGCGTCGACGACGATCGCTGGGTAGACGCGCTGTGCAAGGCGCTGGCGTTGGCGGAGCAGGACATCGTCAACGACATCGCGGTCTTCGAGGCCCTGATCGCGGCCGCCGAGAAAGAGCGCCGATACGAACTCTGCGGACGGCTGCAGAAGACGCTGCGGACGATCCGGGATCGCCAGCTGCTCGGCTACCTCGCCAACAAGAACGTGCTGCCCAAGTACGGCTTCCCGGTCGATACCGTCGAACTGCGCACCGCCCACTGCCAGACCGACCTCGGGGCGAAACTCGAACTCTCCCGTGACCTCGGCCAAGCGATCTTCGACTACGCTCCCGGCAACCAGGTGGTCGCCGGCGGCAAGATCTGGACCTCGCGCGGTCTGCACAAACTGCCGAAACGGGAACTCGTGGAGATGCGCTACCGGGTCTGCCGGGAATGCAAGCATCTCGAATGCGGGCACGATCTCGATCCCACGACACCCTGCCCGAACTGTCACGAACAGTTCGGGCCGTCCCGGCGGTGCGTGCTGCCGGAGTTCGGGTTCGTAGCCGACCGGCTTCCCCAGGACGTGCGCTCCGAAGTGCCGCAGCGCAACTGGTACGGCGCGACTTACGTCCAGTCGATCGGGGACAGTTCGGACCCACTGTCGTGGCGCACCGCCGAGGGGAGGGAGGTGTGGGCCCGAGCGGGCACCCGGGCGCGGATGATGGTGGTCAGCGAAGGAACGGGGGCCGGTTTCCTGCTGTGCCAGCGGTGCGGATGGGCCGCTCCGCAGGGCGGCGCGAAAGTCGCTGTCAAGCACGAGCACCCGGTCACCGGGGCGTCGTGCGGCGGCCAGCTCGGCGTGGTGTCCCTGGCCCACCAGTACGAGACCGACGTCGCCGAATTCACCTTCTCCGACTTCACCTATGACCGAGAATTCGAGGCCGAGTGGCTTTCGGTGCTCTACGCGCTGCTCGAAGGGGCATCCGAGGCGCTGGAGATCAGCCGTGACGACATCGATGGCACACTGGCCTGGACCGGCGACGGCGCCCGCAGCATCGTGCTGTTCGACACCGTGCCCGCCGGTGCGGGCGCCGCCAAGCAGATCGCTGCCAAGCTCGACACGGTACTGCGCTACGCCGCCGACCGAGTGGCCCGCTGCGAATGCGGCAGCGAGACATCCTGCTACGGCTGCCTGCGCTCCTACCGCAACGAGCGCTTCCATGCCCAGCTCACCAGGGACGGCGCGCTGAAGGTCTTCGCGCAGCTGGAGCTCGTCGCCGCCGAGCCGCCGGAGCCGACCTGGTCGGAGCACGCCGTGCACGCCTCGGACGCAGTGCGCGAGCTGCTGGCCGAGCTCCAGCGCCGCGGGGTGCCGGAACCGGAGGTGGACACCGAGATCGGCCGGTACTACTGGCCCGTCGACATCGCTTGGCCGGATGCGAAGGTGGTCGTCGTCGGCGACGCGGACGACGACCGGGACACCGGGCTGGCCGCCGACGGCTTCCACGTCGTGCCGATGACCGCCGCCACCGCCGCGGAGCTGGGGGAGCTGCTGGCCGCGAAGTGAGTCAGCGCAGCAGCTCCGAGCGCACGCCGTACCAGGTGACGACCAGCTCGTCCCTGGCGCGGCTCGCCGCCACATAGAGCAGCGAACGTTCCCGCTGCCTGGCGTCGGCCTGCTCCTCCTCGGGCACCTGCCCGGCGACCTTGGCGGGCACGTGCTCGCTGTCGATCCCGGCAAGGACGACACAGCGAAACTCCATGCCCTTGCCCCGGTGCATCGTCAGCACCTGAATCGCGTCGTCCGTGGCGGGCTCCTTGTCCAGCGCCATCGCGGGGATGCCGCGCCGCCGGAGCTCGGCGACGAACTCGTCGCGGTCGTTCGCACCGCGGGTGAGGATCGCGACATCGCCGGGCCGCACCTCGCGCTCGCCGAGCCATCGCTGCACGCTCGCGGTCACCGCGTCGTACTGCTCACCCGGAGAGGCACATTCGATCATCCGGGGCTCGGGGCCGAGCCGAGCCGAGGTGTACCCCGCCGTCGTCTCGGCGGCTTCCTCCAGGTCCGTGTAGTTCGCGCCCGCCAGGATGTTCACCGCGAACTGCAGGTTCTGCGCGGTGGTCCGGTAGTTCAGGGTCAGCCGGCTGGACCGGCCGCGGATATTGATGCCGAGGCGGTTGAGTACCACCGGCTGACCGTAGATCCGCTGGTGGGAGTCCTCGGCGATGAACAGGTCGTCCGGCCCCTCGGGGGCGAGCGCGCGCAGCAGCCGCCAGTGTGTGGCGTGCAGATCCTGCGCTTCGTCCACGATCACGTGATCGGCCTGGTACCGGTTCTCGGCCTCGGCCTGCACCCGCAGCACGGCGGCCGCGACGGCCAGCGCCTCGGGGTAGCTCAGGCTGCCACCGACGCGATTCAGCTTCCGGTACTCCTCGAAGACCCGCCAGACAGCGGTGCGCTGGGCGCGCGACAACCGGATGCCGCGGCCCGCCCTCGGCACCCGTGCGTACCCCTCCAGCGTGGTGATCTCGTTGCCGAGCACCACTGCGAGGTACTCCGGCGCGAGGAACGAGCTGTTCCGCAGCCGCGGATCGAGATCGACGCCCGCTGCCCGGACGGCTGCGGCCCAGCCTCGGTCGTCACCGGTGCGGTTGCGGCGCCTGGCACCCGCTCCGGCGCCGAGTACCTGCTCCGCCGCGCTCTGGTAATGATGGTCGGCTGCCCTGGTCAGAACGGCGTGGGCGAGGCTGTCCAGCCCGGCCACGTGCACGCCGGGCGCACCCGGCCGGTCGGCGATCGGGAGTGTCGGGTCGAGCGCGCGCAGGTCGGCTTCCATGGTCATGGCGAGTGTCCGATTGAACGTGGTCAGGACGATTCGCGCGCCGGGGTCACGATCGGCCAGGTAGCGGGCCCGGTGCAGCGCCACGACCGTCTTCCCGGTGCCGGCGCCGCCGGAGAGGCGGAACGCACCGCGATTGCTCTTCTCCACGTACCGCCGCTGATTCGGATGCAGGAAGGTGCGCCACGCCTTGAAGTCGCCGTCCTCGATCACCCGGCGCAGTTCGGCATTGTCGTCGACGAGGGTGAACTGCATCTTGGTCGCCGGATGTTCGAGCGCGGCTATGATCTGCTCGTTCTCGTCGAGGCCCGGGTCGACCGGCTGCTCGGTGAAGCCGAGCGCGTCGCGGATGTCCTCGATCGCGCGGCCCACCGCCAGTTCGAGCAGCGCGTTCTGCTGCCAGGCGACCTCGGTTGTCTGGGCCGCCGACAGGACGGCATCCTGGTCCGGCGCTGCCAGCGCACGCTCGGCGAGTTCCGGGTCGAGACCGAGTCGATCCGTCAGATCGGCTGCGGTGAAGCCGATGTGGCTCAGGTAGCCGACCGTGGGCCGCGTCGCCAGCCGGGCCAGCGCCCCGGTCGGATCGGGAACCACCGTGCGCTTCTTGCGATCACCGCGGCCGTCCAGCTCACCGACGATGCCCTCGAGCACCCCGTTCACCGGGTTCACCCGCAGGATCGATTTCTCCGCGAGCTGATTCGCCTCATCGTGCTTCCAGGTGCCGAGGTAGATGTACGTGGTCTCGACCGACTTGCCGTCGATCCGGAACATGATCGCCCGATAGTTCAGATCGACTCGCCCGGTGCGGACCCGCGCGTCCACCGCGCCCCTGATCGGCTCGATGTGCAGCCCGGGCAATGTGTCGTCGGCACGCACCTTCTCGAAGAAGTCGTAGACCTTGTTCTTGATCGAGCCGTCGAGCTTCGGCATCGACTTGTTATTGGTCGCCAGCACCACCAGCGCCATGCGCGCCACTCCCTCGCTCGGTCACCCCCGCGTCCCGGCCGTTCTCGGCATGCGGTCGCTGTTCGTTCAGAGCATCCTAGGGTGCCTGCCGTGCCGGAGGCAGTGGTGCGAGGTGGGGACGCATGGCGGTCAGGTCGTAGTCGAGGGGATCGCGCAGTGGCGGCCGCAGCGGCGGCACCGTGATGGGTGGCCCGTCCAATACTGCGGGGCTCGCCTCGTTCGCCTTCACCGCATCGATCCGTACCTTGGCCGCGACCGAGGAGCCGGTGATCTCGCCCCAGCAGGCGGTGAGCAGCCCGCGCGCCTCCAGGTGCTGGATCATCGGGAGGAACCGCTGGCTCGTCTGCGGAGTCAGCTGACCGACCCGCAGGCCGTCGACGCGCACCTCGACATGCGGCTTCGCCCGGCTGCCGGGCGCCGCGTTCTCGTGCAGGGTGACGAACAGCAGCCCGATGCCACCGACCGGGACGAACCGGGCCAGCGCGCCGAAGTGCTCGTGCTCCTTGGTCACCTGCACGATCCGCGAGCGCGGCAGTAGGGTGTAGGGGGCGTCCGGCGGTTCGTTGACGGGAATCGCGAGCACCGGCTCCTCCAAGCCGATACGCACATCCGCGTCGACCTGGGTCCCGCCCTCCCAGTCGTCGTACTCGTGCAGCCGGATGGTGCTCGATGTGGTGGGGAACAGCCCCGACGCCACGATGCGCCGGAGCGGCGACGCCCAGGTCTGCGCGTCGCCCGGCTTCAGATATCCGATCGTCCGCCCTTCGGCGCGCACCGACACACCGAACGGGCCGCGCGGGCCGTCGGGTTCGGGGACCAGCCGGACCACGGGGGAGAGGTCGCCGTACCGCCCGGAGCGCTCCGACGGGTACAGGCTGCGGATCGCGGGCAGGAATTCCTTCTCGATCGCCAGGTGGTAGCTCTGCCAGCTCCGGTTCTGCCCCCAGAGCCAGTAGACCGGGTCGACTGTGCGCGCGGTGTCCGGAAGTGCCACATCGGGGGAGGAGACCTCCGGCGCGATGTCGTCGTCGGCCACCGAGACGCCGAAATCGGTGGCCAGCCCGGCCAGCCCGGAATCCCAGCCCTGCCCCACCGCCCGCACCTTCCAGGTGTCGTCCCTGCGGTAGATCTCCCCGAACAGGAATGCGGACTCCGTGGTCGCGTCGGCGGTGGCGAAGGTGGCCAGCGGCTCGCCGCGCTCGCCGAGAATCGTCAGCGAGAGCTGGCCGAGCGCGCCGAAGGTGCCGGTGTCGACGCTGCCGACCAGCGCGATGGTCCGGACGTCGGCGGGAACGTCCGCGAGCCCGATGTCGATCAGCGCCTGATCCGCCGGCCCGCCCGCACCCGCCCGGAACCGCACCGAGCCGTCGGCCGAGTGCGGCTGGTTGTAGAAGACGAAGTCGGCATCGGACCTGACTTTCTGATCACCTCCGAGCAGGAGCGCGGAGGCATCCACCTCGACACCGGCGGCACCCCACCCGATGACCGCGACGACGCGCTGCGCGCCCGCGGGGATGACGAGGTTCTGTCCACGCTGCAGGATCGGAGACGTCACAGCGGAGACCATACTTGCTCGCCAATTGCTCTGCGCGGGAATGGTCTTGCGATGGTACGCCGGTACCGGATCGTGGCACCCCGGTCTCCGATCGCGGTCGGCGCACGGCTGGCGCAGTACTCTTCCCCGAACACCCCACCCCCGCCGATGAATGAGATTGCAGACTCATGCATAATCATTTGTAGAGGCCACCCCACCACACAGAAACCTAGGAGCACACACACCATGTCCGATCGCGTCGTACTCGCCTACTCCGGTGGCTTGGACACCTCCGTCGCCATCAGCTGGATCGGCAAGGAGACCGGCGCCGAGGTCGTTGCCGTCGCCATCGACCTGGGCCAGGGCGGCGAGGACATGAACGTGGTGCGCCAGCGTGCGCTGGATTGCGGCGCGGTCGAGGCGATCGTGGTGGACGCGCGGGACGAGTTCGCGAACGACTACTGCCTGCCGACGGTGCAGGCGAACGCGCTGTACCAGGGTAAGTACCCGCTGGTGTCGGCGATCAGCCGGCCGCTGATCGTGAAGCACCTGGTGGAGGCGGCCAAGTTCCACGGGGCGTCGACGGTGGCGCACGGGTGCACCGGCAAGGGGAACGACCAGGTGCGGTTCGAGGTGGGGATCGGGGCGCTGGCGCCGGATCTGAACGTCATCGCGCCGGTCCGCGACTACGCCTGGACCAGGGAGAAGGCGATCGCCTTCGCCGAGGAGAACAAGCTGCCGATCAGCGTCACCAAGAAGTCGCCGTTCTCGATCGACCAGAATGTGTGGGGCCGCGCGGTCGAGACCGGGTTCCTGGAGGACCTGTGGAACGCGCCGACCAAGGACGTCTACGACTACACCGCCGACCCGACGGTGAACTTCGAGGCGCCGGACGAGCTCATCGTCAGCTTCGACAAGGGTGTTCCGGTGGCGATCGACGGGCGCCCGGTCTCGGTGCTCGAAGCCATCGTCGAGCTGAACAAGCGGGCGGGGCGGCAGGGCGTGGGCCGGCTGGACATGGTCGAGGACCGGCTGGTCGGCATCAAGAGCCGGGAGATCTACGAAGCGCCGGGCGCCATCGCGCTGATCACGGCGCACCAGGAACTCGAGGCCGTGACGGTCGAGCGGGAGCTGGGGCGGTACAAGCGGCAGGTGGAGCAGCGCTGGAGCGAGCTGGTCTACGACGGCCTGTGGTACTCGCCGCTCAAGCGCGCGCTGGACGCCTTCGTCGCGGAGACCCAGGAGCACGTCTCCGGTGACATCCGGATGGTGCTGCACGGCGGCAACGTCGTGGTCAACGGCAGGCGCAGCGAGCAGTCGCTGTACGACTTCAACCTGGCCACCTACGACGAGGGCGACACCTTCGACCAGTCGCTGGCCAAGGGCTTCGTGCAGATCCACGGCCTCTCCTCGAAGGTCGCCGCGCGGCGCGACCTGAACCAGAAGTGAGCGGCGGCACCAATACCGGCGCGCTCTGGGGCGGCCGGTTCGCCGACGGCCCGGCCGCGGCCATGGCCGCGCTGAGCAAGTCCACGCACTTCGACTGGGTGCTGGCCCCGTACGACGTCCGGGCGTCGAAGGCGCACGCCAGGGTGCTGCACAAGGCCGGGCTGCTCTCCGCGCCCGATCTGGCGGCCATGCTCGCGGGGCTGGACGGGCTGGACGCCGACGTGGCGTCCGGTGCCTTCGGCTGGGCGGAGTCGGACGAGGACGTGCACGGCGCGCTGGAGCGCGGGCTGATCGAGCGGGTCGGGGCGGAGCTGGGCGGCAGGCTCCGCGCGGGGCGCTCACGGAACGACCAGGTCGCGACGCTCTTCCGGATGTGGCTGCGGGACGCCGCCCGCCGGGTCGAGGCCGGGCTGCTCGACGTGGTCGACGCGCTGGTCGCGCAGGCCGAGGCGCACCCGGACGTGGTGATGCCGGGCAAGACGCACCTGCAGGCGGCGCAGCCGGTGCTGCTCGCGCACCACCTGCTCGCGCACGCGCACCCGCTGCTCCGCGACATCGGCCGGCTGCGCGACTTCGACCGGCGGGCGGCGATCTCGCCGTACGGGTCGGGCGCGCTGGCGGGCTCCTCGCTCGGGCTCGACCCGGAGGCCATCGCGGCCGACCTGGACTTCCACGCGGCGGCGGCGAACTCGATCGACGCCACCTCGGCCCGCGACTTCGCGGCGGAGGCGGCCTTCGTGCTCGCCATGATCGGCGTCGACCTGAGCCGGATGGCGGAGGAGATCGTCGTCTGGAGCACGCCGGAGTTCGGCTACATCACGCTGGCCGACGCCTGGTCCACCGGGTCGTCGATCATGCCGCAGAAGAAGAACCCGGACGTCTCCGAGCTCACCCGCGGCAAGGCGGGACGGCTGATCGGCAACCTCACCGGGCTGCTCGCCACGCTCAAGGCGCAGCCGCTCGCCTACAACCGGGACCTGCAGGAGGACAAGGAGCCGCTCTTCGACTCGGTGGCCCAGCTGGAGCTGCTGCTTCCCGCCATCGCGGGGCTGGTCGGCACGCTCACCTTCCACCCGGAGCGGCTGGCGGCGCTGGCCCCGGCCGGGTTCACGCTGGCCACCGATATCGCGGAATGGCTGGTGCGGCAGGGTGTTCCGTTCCGGGTCGCGCACGAGGCGGCCGGTGCGTGCGTGCGGGTGGCCGAGGCGCGCGGGGTCGGGCTGGACGAGCTCACCGACGCGGAGTTCGCCGCGGTGGATCCGGCGCTCACCCCCGCGGTGCGCGAGGTGCTCACGGTGGCGGGGTCCATCGCGTCCCGAGACGCGCGGGGCGGTACCGCGGGTGTGCGGGTGGCGGACCAGCTCGCCGAGGTGAAGGCGGAGGTCGCGCGGCTGCGCGGATAGGTCGCGGCGCGCCCGCGAAAGCCGCTGTCAGGACCTGTTTCTTGTCGGACCCTCCCGGTAGAATCGACAGTGTGTTCGAGCGCGAGTCCGTGCGTTCGACACCATCAGGGATGGGAGGGCCCCGTGACCGAATCCGCCACCGCCCGCATCGGAAGCGTCACCGAACTCCGCAGCGCGGGCCACCGCTACCGGCGGCCCGCGTCGGAGCCGCTCACGCCGTACACGCCGCTGTCCAGGCGCCCGCTGCCCGCGGGTAAGCCGCGGCACTGGTACATCACGCACAACCGCAGGCTCAAGGCGATGCGCCTGGCCATCGCGCTGCTCGACTCCGGAACCTACCTGCCGACCCAGGCGGGCAACGAGAAGATCCGGCGCACCGCCGAGCAGGTCGGCATCCGGCCGCCGTCGGACGCCACCTGCCGGATGGTGCGCACCATGCTGCGCTACAGCCGGTAGCCGGAGACGACGCCGGCCGGGTGCGCTCAGCGCTACCCGGCCGGTATCCCGCGGGCCCGTCTGCCCGACGGGCGAGTTATCAGGCCGCCACGGCGGCGGTCAGCTTGTCCAGCTCGGCCTCGGGGTCGGCCACGTCGACCACGAGCCGCGTGTACTCGCCACCGGCCAGGTCGATCCGGATGGCGCGGCCGGTGAAGGTGGTGTCCCAGAACTCCTTGCGGCCCCTGCCCCGGTAGGTGCCCGCGGCGATCACGCCGGGGAAGAAGGTGCCCGGCGCGCGCACCCACGGCGGGCGCAGATCCACCTCGGCGGGGGTGATGGCCTCGATATCCGCGACGTCGAGGGTGAGCTGCCCGCGCAGCGCCAGGATGCGGTGTCCGCCGAGCACGTTCAGCGTCACCGTCGAATCGTCCAGCTCCAGCTCGACCATCGGTAGACCTCCCGGTTGCGTCCCGCGCGATCAGGGGTGATCGCCGGTCGAGTACCACTCTGGCCGGGGCTGCTGGCCTCGGGCTGAGGTCAGCCTGTGAAATCCCCAAGTCTTTCGATCGTCGATACCGTGATATGCGCATCCGACGATGTCGATCGAGCCGAACCCGCGCCGGGGAAGGCCGCAGGGAGGTCAGCCGAGGGCGACGTCGAGGACGCCGGTGAGCCAGGGGGTGAAGTCGCCGGGACGGGTGCGCAGCTCGGCGCGGAGCTCGCCGGGGGCGACCCAGCGCACCTCGGCGACCTCGGCGGGGTCGGGGCGCGGCACCTCGTGTGCCAGCGTTCCGGTGAGCACGTGGTCCCACTCGTGCTCGACCCGGCCGGTGCGCTCGTCGTCGGCGCGGTAGCTGTAGACGCCGCGCTCGGTGAGCCCGGTGGTCAGCCCGAGCTCCTCGATCAGCCGGACCGTCGCGGCGGCGACCACCGGCTCGCCCGGCGCCGGGTGGCCGCAGCAGGCATTGGCCCAGAGCAGCGGGAACCTGGTCTTGACCGCGGCCCGGCGCTGCAGCAGCACCCGGCCGTCGGAGTCGAAGAGCACCACCGAGAAGGCGCGGTGCAGCCGCCCCGGCTGCCTGTGCGCCTCCAGCACGGGGCAGGCGCCGACCGCGTGGCCGGTCTCGTCCACGAGCTCGACGGGCAGGGCCTCGCGGTCGGTGGCCGGCTGCTGTGCGATGTCGGTCATTTCTCCAGCCTATCGGCGAACGCGGATCACAGCCCGGCCGCACCTGGGCGATGCCGTCGTAGTGCCGGGACATAATGGGTACGCGATGTGCGAAGCTCGACGAGGCACGTCGGATGCGTGTGAGAGCGGTCACGGTGAGGTACGGCCAGGAGCGATCGTGAATTTCGGTGTGCAGGGAATCGCCGGTTCGGTGCAGCGTCTGATGGCGACGGCACAGAACGGGCTCGAGGTGATCCGCTTCGGCGGGCTGACGCACGATGTGGAGTCGTCGCCCTTCGAGGTGGTCGAGCGCAGACGCATGTACCGGCTCAGGCACTACTTCCCGGACGAGGTCGCGGACGGCCGCCCGGTGGCGCTGCTGGTGCCGCCGCTCATGGTCAACGCCGACATCTGGGACGTGGGCGCCGAGGACGGCGCGGTCGGCATCCTGAACCGCGGCGGCGTCGACTGCTGGGTGGTCGACTTCGGCTCGCCGGCCACCGAGGAGGGCGGCTGGCAGCGCGACCTGGCCGACCACATCCTGGCGATCAGCAGCGCCATCGACACCGTCACCGAGGCCACCGGCAGCGACGTGCACCTGATGGGGTACTCGCAGGGCGGCATGTTCGCCTATCAGACCACCGCCTACCGCTACGGCAAGGGCGTCGAGAGCATCGTGACCTTCGGCAGCCCGGTCGACATCGTCAACGGCATGCCGTTCGGGCTGCCCTACGGCATGGTCTCCGAGGCCGCCGACTTCGTCGCCGACCACGTGCTGAACCGGCTGCCGATCACCGACTCCATGGTGCGGATCGGCTTCCAGCTGCTCGACCCGGTGAAGACCGCCAAGTCGCGGATCGACTTCCTGCGCCAGCTGCACGACCGCGAGGCGCTGCTGCCGAAGGAGCGGCAGCGCCGCTTCCTGAACAGCGAGGGCTGGGTCGGCTACGCCGGGCCCGCCGCGGCCGACCTGCTCAAGCAGTTCGTGGCGCATAACCGGATGATGTCCGGCGGCTTCGTGATCCGCGACCACCCGGTCTCGCTGGCCGAGCTCCGCTGCCCGATCCTCGCCTTCGTCGGCGAGGTGGACGACATCGGCCAGCCCGGCGCGGTGCGCGGCATCGTGCGCGCGGCCCCGCACGCCGACGTCTACGAGGCGACGCTGCTGGCCGGGCACTTCGGCCTGGTCGCAGGCTCGACGGCGAGCAACCGCACCTGGCCGCTGGTGCGGCAGTGGATCGACTGGCTCGACCGCGACCGCACGCTGCCGCCGGAGATCACGCCGATGTCGGAGTACGTCGCGCCGAACACCCCGCGCTCGGCCGCGGCCCGCGCCATCCACACCGCCGGTTCGCTGGTGGAGGCGGGCACCGGGCTCGGCAAGGCGCTGGAGAACCTGGCGTCGGGGGCGATGAAGGGCTCGGTGGAGCTGGTCGGCGAGGCCGCGCGGGCGCTGCCCCGGCTCACCCGGCTCGGCACCATCCAGCCGCACACCAGGATCTCGCTGGGCAGGCTGCTCGCCGAGCAGGCGAACCGGGCGCCGAACCGCGACCTCTTCCTCTTCGACGACCGGGTGCACACCAACGAGGCGGTGAACGCCAGGATCGACAATGTGGTCCGCGGGCTGATCTCGGCGGGCGTGCGCCCGGCGAACCGGGTCGGCGTGATCATGGAGACCAGGCCGAGCGCGCTGGCCACCGTCGCCGCGATCTCCCGGCTCGGCGCGGTGGCGGTGCTGCTCGCGCCGGGCAGCGAGCTGAAGCGGGCGCTCGAGGTCACCGGCGTGCGCACCCTGGTGAGCGATCCGGAGAACCTGCGCCAGGCCGCCGCCACCGGGGCCCGCGTGCTCGTCCTCGGCGGCGGCGCCGACCGCGAGCTGGACATCCCGGCCGGCGGCGACGTCACCGACCTGGAGCAGATCGACCCGGCCGCCGTCCCGCTGCCCGGCTGGTACACGCCGGACCCGGGGTTGGCCCGCGAGGTGGCCTTCGTGCTGGTGATCGGCACCGGCGACCGGCTGGAGACGAAGTACATCACCAACCACCGCTGGGCGCTCTCCGCCTTCGGCACCGCGACCTCGGCCGACCTGGACCGCGGGGACACGGTGTACTGCCTGGCGCCGCTGCACCACTCGTCCGGGCTGCTGGTCAGCCTCGGCGGCGCCATCGCGGGCGGCAGCCGGATCGCGCTGGCCCGCTCGCTGGACCCGCACCGGTTCGGCGAGGAGGTGCACCGCTACGGCGTCACGGTGGTCACCTACACCTGGACCATGATGCGCGACATCCTGGACGCCGAGGTGTTCCCGAAGGGGCATCGGCACCCGATCCGGCTCTTCATCGGCTCCGGCATGCCCGCCGGGCTGTGGCGGCGCACGGTCGAGCAGTTCGAGCCGGCCCGGGTGCTGGAGTTCTACGCCTCGATCGAGGGCGAGGTGGTGCTCGCCAACGTCAGCGGCGTCAAGCACGGCTGCAAGGGCAGGCCGGTGCCGGGCACGGCCAGGGTCGAGCTGGTCGCCTACGACCCGATCGCCGAGGAGGTGCTGGTCGACGACTCCGGCTACGCACGGCGCTGCGCGGACAACGAGGTCGGGCTGCTCATCGGCAAGGCAGCGGACAGCGTCGACCTCTCCACCGGCGGGCTGCGCGGGGTCTTCGCGCGCGGCGACTCCTGGATGCCGACCGAGAACCTGTTCCGCCGCGATTCCGACGGCGACTACTGGCTCATGGACCGCCGCGACACGGTGATCAACGGCAAGCGCGGCCCGGTCTACTCGCAGCCCATCGTCGACGTGCTGAACGACATCGGCGCGGTGGACATGGAGGTCGCCTACGGCCTGCCGGACGGCGGGCACTGCCTGGCGGTGGCGGCGGTGAGCGTGCGCGACGGGCACCGGCTGGAGCCGAAGGACGTCAGCGAGGCGCTGCGCGCGCTCGACCCGGACCAGCGCCCCGACATCGTGCACGTGGTTCCGGAGATCCCGCGCAGCGCCACCTTCCGGCCGTCCACGCGGGCGGTCCGGGAGACCATGCCGCCCGGGCCGGGGCCGGACACCTGGTACTACGACCGGGAGTCGGAGACCTACGAGGTGCTCACCGAGGCGGAGGCGGGGCGGCTGCCCGGCTGATGGCGAAACCCGGCGTGCGCGAGCGGATCCGGGGATGGCATAGTCGGGGCCCGTGAGCACCAGCCTCATCTACCGCAACGGCATGGTCTACGGCGTTCTGATGCGCGCCCTGTACGGGCGGCACTACCCGGACCGGTTCCGTGCCGTCGCGGCGGAGATCCCGCACGGCGCCTCGGTGCTCGACCTGTGCTGTGGCCCGTCCACGCTCTACACCCGGTACCTGCGCGACCGGGAGGTGGATTACCACGGGCTCGACCTGAACGAGCGCTTCGTCGCCGACGTCCGGAAGGCAGGCGGCCGGGCCGACGTCTGGAATCTGGGCGACGGCGCACCGCTGCCCGCCGCCGACGTGGTGCTCATGCACGCCAGCCTCTACCACTTCCTGCCCGACGCGTCGCCGGTGGTCGACCGCATGCTCGCCGCCGCCCGCGACCGGGTGGTGCTCGCCGAGCCGGTGCGCAACATGGCGAGCAGCGACAACAGGCTGCTGGCCGCGCTCGGCAAGCGCTATACCGATGCGGGTGACGGCGCCCAGGCGAACCGCTACACCGAGGAGACCTTCGACGCGCTCCTCGGCCGGTACGCCGACCGCGTCACCAAGGCGACGCTGATCGCGGGCGGCCGCGAGAAGCTGTACGTCCTCGAGCCGTAGCGCGCGGCGGCCGAAGCCGCGGCGGCGAGCCGCACCGGAGCCCGGCTCGTCCGGCCGGGCGGGCGCAACCCCGTCAGACGGTGAACGCGGTGACCGCGTCGATCACCCGCTCGACCTGCTCGTCGGTGAGATCCGGCCAGAGCGGCAGCCGCAGCACCGTCGCGGAGAACTCGGCGCTGTGCGCGCACGGCACCGGCGTGCGGCCGAGCTTGAGCCCGGCCGGGCTGGAGTCCAGCGGCACGTAGTGGAACGGCGCGGAGACGCCGAGCCCGGCGAGGTGCCGGATCAGGTCGTCGCGCAGCTGCTCGGAGGGGGCCCGCAGGTAGTAGAGGTGCGCGGTGTGCGCCCGGTCCTCCGGCACCGTCATGAGCCGGATGTCGTTGCGCCGCGCCCACTCCGGCAGCGCGGTGGCGTAGGCGTGCCACACCCGGTGCCTGCCGGTCTGGATCAGGTCGAACTCGTCGAGCTGGGCGTCGAGCACGGCGGCGTTCAGCTCGCTCGGCAGGTAGCTGGAGCCGATGTCCTGCCAGGAGTACTTGTCCACCGCGCCGCGCAGGAACCGGGCCCGGTCGGTGCCCTTCTCCCGGATGATCTCGGCGCGCGCCATCAGGATCTCGTCCCGGAGCAGCAGCGCGCCGCCCTCGCCGCAGTGCACGTTCTTGGTGTCGTGGAAGCTCAGCGTGCCGAGCGTGCCGAGGGTGCCGAGCGGCCTGCCGCGCCAGCGCCCGCCGAGTCCGTGCGCGTTGTCCTCGACCACCGCGAAGCCGTGCGCGGCCGCGAGCTCGAGCAGCCCCGCCATGTCCGCCGCGACGCCGCCGTAGTGGATGACGACGACGGCCTTGGTACGCGGGGTGACCACCCGCGCGACCGCGGCCGGGTCGAGGTTGCCGGTCGCCGGATCGATGTCGGCGAAGACGCAGGTGGCCCCGCGCAGCGCCATCGAGGTCGCGGTGGAGGTGAAGGCGAAGCTGGGGACGATCACCTCGTCGTCCGGGCCCAGCTCGAGCAGGAGCCCGGCCATCTCCAGCGCCGAGGTGCAGGAGGTGGTGAGCAGCGCGTGCGGCGCCTCGGTGATCGCCTTCAGCTTGGCGGTGGCCGCCGCGGTGAAGGGCCCGTCGCCGTGGCTGTGGTCGGAGCCGAGCACCGCCTCCAGGTTGGCGAGTTCGCGCTGCGCGCGGTGCGGGCGGCTGAAAAGGATGCGCTCAGTGCTCAACCTGCTCGACCTCCCTGGTCGTGATGGTCTCCCCGGCACGGTCGAGCCGGGGGATGGGCGAGCGCACGGTCAGGTACAGCGGTTTGCCGACCAGGATGTGCAGCGCGACCCCGAGGTACTCGGCGATCAGCCCGAGCGAGAAGAGCGTCGCCCCTGAGCACAGCAGCACCACAACGATCATCGACGCCCAGCCCTCCGGCGCCCAGTCCTCGGTGGTCATCGCCTCCCAGACCACGACGCCCGCGACGACCACACCGGCCAGCGCCAGCGTCACCCCGAGCAGGCTGACCAGCCGCAGCCCGCGGGTTCCGCTGCACAGCACCATCTTCCAGAACAGCGAGAAGAGCCTGCGGTAGTTGTAGCCGGAGTCCTCGCGGCCCTCGGCGCGCAGCGTCACCGGCACCTGCGCCACCGCGCCGACCACCCAGGAGAGCGCGACGTCCAGGTAGGCGCCGTTGGAGGCGACGTCGGCGAGGCTGCGGCCGATGTCGCCGCGGATCAGCCGGAAGCTCTCGAACCGGGTGGAGTCGGGGAAGGCGAAGAGCGTGGCGAGCACCAGCTTGGCGCCGCGCGAGGTCAGGTTGCGCAGGAAGCCGTGCGGACGGGTGTTGCTCGGCTTGGAATAGACCAGGTCGGCGCGCTCGCCGAGCGCCGCGTCCAGGAAGGCGGGGACGAAGGCCGGATCGTGCTGGCCGTCCTCGTCCATGGTGACGATCCAGTCGCCGCGCGCCGCGGCCATGCCTGCGATGGTGGCGGCGTCCTGCCCGTAGTTGCGGCTCAGCCAGATCGGGCGGACCTGCGGGTAGCGCCGCTCCAGCTCCTGCAGCACCACGTCGGAGCGGTCCGGGCCGTGGTCGTGCACCAGCAGGATCTCGTCGACGACGAAGAGCGCGCCGCCGGGGGTGGTGTCCGCCGCGGCGAGCCGGTCCAGCTCCGCGACCAGCGCCTCGATGGTGTCCTCACCCCGGTAGACCGGGACGACCACGGAGATCGAGTGCGGCCGGTCGACGCCGGGCCGGGCGAGCTCGCCGTGCGGCACGGCGTCGACCGGACGGGGGGAACGAGCGGAGGGAATCGGCATCAGCTGGATCGACTTTCGACAACGGTGCGTGCCGGCAACTCCCCGGTGGGGGAGGCGGACCCGAGACGTCCGGAACTCTAACACGGTGCGGTAACGGTCCCCGCGCCCGTGCGGGCCCCCTTCGGGCGGTTGCCGCGCCACCGGCGCACGGTAGGGTCTGGAACTCGTGACCGACAGTGCAGTACCGGAGTCGCGCCGGAATGTGTACCGGTGGGGCCTCGTCACCATCCTCGGTGTGATCGCGGGCTATGCCGCCGTCCTGCTGGCCAATGCCAGGCATTACTACACCGACGACACCGAATCGCAGTACACCGCGCTCTGGGTCGGGCTCGGCCGTTCGCTGCGGGACGGCGTCTTCCCGGTGATGGTGCCCGAGCAGTGGATGGCCGGGAACAACACCATGGACGACGCGGGGCTCTTCAACCCGCCGCAGCTGCTGATCGACCTGGTCGCGCCCTCGATCGACAACGTCGCGGTGTACGCCACCGTGGTGAAGCTGGTCTTCGCCATCATCGCCGCGCTCGGCGTCTACCGGATCGCGCTGGTCTACGGCGCGCGGCCGGTGTGGTCCGCGGTGGCGGGCGTCGCCTTCCCGCTCTCCGGCTTCTTCCTCTTCTTCGACCAGGCCAGCTGGATGACGGCGCTCACCGGCACCGCCTGGCTGGTGCACGCCTGGGCCTCGTCGGTGCGCTACACCCGCGGCCTCGGCGGCCCGATCCCGGTCTTCGTCTTCCTCTACCTGACGATCACCACGCAGTACATCTTCCCCGCGGTCGAGGCGGTGCTCATGCTGGCCGCGGTCGCCGTCGGCGAGCTGGTCTACCAGCGGCGCTGGCAGCCGATCGCCCGGCTCACCGCGGTCGCCGCCTGCGCCGGGCTGGCCGGGCTGATCGCCTTCCTGCCGAGCATGCTCTCGGCCAAGGTCACCTGGCGCGGCACCGCGCAGATCATCAACGACCAGTTCCTCACCGTGCCCTGGTCGGAGTCGCTGAACGCCAGCCTGCCGAGCGCGCTGCCCGCCTTCACCTCCTGGTGGAGCTACGTGCACCCGATGCCGGTCACCTACATCGCCTGGTTCCTGATCCCCGCACTGGCCTTCATCGACTGGACCAGGGCGCGCGGCGCCTGGCGCGAGCTCACCGCGGTGGCGCTCTTCGCGATCATGATGCTCATGTGGACCGCCGGCCCCGGCTCGGTGGGGCCGCTGCGCTGGCCGGTCCGGGTGCTGCCGATGCTCGCCATCGGGCTGCTCGTGCTGGTCTGCGTGCTGATCGGCCGCTTCGGCACGGTCCGCGAGTGGCGGCCGCGCGCGATCGCCGCCGCCGTGCTGGTCCTCGCGCTGCTGGTGCGCTCGTTCTCCGCCGACCCGGCGCGGGTGGTCTGGCACCTGCTCGCCGCCGCCGCGCTGCTCGCGCTCGGCGCGGGCGTGGTGTACCTGGGCCGCACCCGCGGTACCGCCTTCGCCGGTGCGCTGACCCTGCTCGCCATGTTCCCCATCGCCTACTTCCAGGTGGACGCGGCGCAGCCGACGCCGATGGCGTGGAACCTGCCGGCGCACCGCTCGGACGCGCAGAAATCCTTCCCCGACTTCCCCGGCACCACCCTGCAGCTCGGTGACCGCGGCCTGCTGCAACCGCAGGACAAGAGCGTCGACGGCGCCTACGGCTCGCTGGTGTTCGGCAATTACGCCCGCGCCGTCGAGCTCGACTACGTCAACGGCTACACCCCGAGCGGCCACTTCTACTTCGGCGAGCTGCTCTGCATGCGCTGGGACGGCAGCGTCTGCCCGGACGCCTACAGCCGCATGTTCGCGCCCGAGCCGAGCACCGGCCGCCCCCTGGTCGACCTGATGAACGTCGACCGGGTCACCCTGCAGAAGGCGCTCTTCCCCGACGCCGGGCTGAACCCGGCGCCCGAGGGCTGGAAGTGGGTCGACTACCCGGGCAATGCCCGCTACATCTGGGTGCTGGAGCGGGAGAACGGCCTGATCTCCACCGTGAACGGCCGGATCTCGAACAGCGCGGGGGTCACCGCGACCTCGCTCGGCGAGACCGACACCACCAGCCGGGTCCGGGTCAGCTCGGCCTACGGCGGCAAGGTGACCTTCGCCCGGCTCGGCTGGCCCGGGTATCGCGCGACCTTGAACGGCAGGGACATCCCGATCACGACGGTCGCGAAGTCGTTCATCGCGATCGACGTCCCCGCTGGCACCGAGAACGCCGAGCTGGAGCTGACCTGGCGCCCGCCGGGCTGGAAGATCGGCATCGGCACCGCCGTCGTCGGCCTGGCCGGGCTCGGCGTCCTGCAGTGGGGCTACCTCCGCTCCCGTCGCCGCGACGAGCCGGACGCCCCGGCCGACACCAACGCCGACCGCCCGCTGGCGGACGTCGCGCCGTGAGCACGCCCCCGCCGCCCGACCGTGCCGCGCTCGCCGGCCCGAGCGGCGCAGCACCCGGCACCGGAGCGGAGCCCGGCGGTGCGGCGGCCGGGGACTCGCGGGGTGCGGCGGGCGACACGACCCCGCCCGGCCCGCAGCACCCGGTCGCCCCGCTCGGCGGTCCGGCCGCCGTCGAGGTCGCCGCCGCGGAGCACCCCGAGCCCGGACTCCTGCTGCGCCTGGTGCGCCGCCAGGAGGTCGGCTTCGCGCTGATCGGCGGCTTCAACACCGTCTTCGGCATGGCGCTCACCCTGTTCTGGCTCTGGTTCCTGCCGGACTCCTGGCCCGCCGCGATCTCGGTGGTCTTCGCCTACGCCGTCGGCACCACCACGGCGTTCGCGCTGCACCGCACCCTGGTCTTCCGGGTGCGCGGCCGCATGCTGCGCGACTTCCTCGGCTTCGTCGCGGTGAACTCCGGCGGCCTGCTGCTGAACGTCGTCCTGCTCTCGCTCGCCGTCGACGTGCTTGCGCTGCCGGAGATCCCGTCCACCGTCGTGGTCATGGCGCTGGTGGCCGTGGCGAGCTTCTTCGGGCACCGGCACATCTCGTTCCGCCGGACCGAGGTAGGTTGACCCCATGCCGGAGCAGTACACCCTCGACCCGACCCTGCTGAGCCTGCTGGCCTGCCCGGAGGACAAGGGCCCGCTCCGGCTGGTGCGCACCGCCGACGGCGGCACCGTGCTCTACAACGAGCGGCTGGCCCGCGCCTACCCGATCGACGGCGGCATCCCGGTGCTGCTCGTCGACGAGGCGCTGCCGGTGAGCGCCGCCGAGGCGGCCGCCTTCACCGATGCCTGAGCTCAGCCCAGCTCACCGGTGAGGTAGCGCTGCACGGTCGGCCCGATCGCCGCCACCACCGCGTCCACCGGCATGGAGGCCAGCGGCTCCAGCTCGATCACCTTCCTGGCGATCAGCATGCCGAGCATCTGCGAGGCGACCAGCGCGACCCGCCCGCTGCCGTCGTCGGTGTCGGTGGCGATCCTGGCCCGCACCCGCTCCAGCGCCACCTCGATGAAGAAGCTGCGCGCCAGCCCCGGATCGGTACCGGCCACCATCGTGCGCAGCACCGCGACCGCCGCGCTGCCCAGCTCGGAATCCCACAGCGTCACCAGCGTGCGCACCATGGTCGCCCCGAGTTCGTCCAGCGGCGCCGCGCCGAACACCCGCATGACCACCTCGGGGTCGATCGGCAGCTCCACCACCGCGGCGAAGAGCTGCCGCTTGCTGCCGAAGTAGTGGTGCACCAGCGCCGGGTCCACCCCGGCGTCCCCGGCGACGGCCCGGATCGAGGTCCCGTCGAACCCGTTCGCACTGAATCGCTTCCCGGCCGCGTCCAGGATCGCCGCGCGCGCCCCCGAGTTGCCCGGACGCCGCCCGGAGCGGCCCTGCGCCTCGCCGCTCACGCCGTGCGGCGGCGGAGCGTCGCCGCACCCAGCCCGAGCGCGACCACCGCGAAGGCGGCGACGACCGCCAGATCCCGCCACATCTTCCCGGTCGGCTCCGGATGGATCGCCACCTCCTGCAGCGCGTCCACCGCGTAGCTGAGCGGCATGACATTGCTCACCGCCTCCAGCCAGCCGGGCAGCTGCCCGCGCGGAACCAGCAGCCCGCACAGGAAGATCTGCGGCGCCACCACCACCGGCATGAACTGCACCGCCTGGAACTCGGTGCGCGCGAAGGCGCTCGCCAGCAGCCCGAGCGCGACCCCGAGCACCGCGTCCAGCACCGCGATCAGCATCACCCAGCCCGGGTTGCCCGCCGCGTTCAGCCCGAGCAGCACGAACGCCACCAGGCAGGCCACCCCCGCCTGCGCCGCCGCGGCGAGCGAGAAGGCGGTGCCGTAGCCGCCGAGCAGGTCGAGTTTGCGCAGCGGCGTGGTGAGCAGCCGCTCCAGCGTGCCCGAGCTGCGTTCGCGCTGCATGGCGATGGCGGTGATCAGGAACATGACGATGAACGGCAGGATGCCGAGCATGCTGATCCCGACCCGGTCGAAGAGCGACGACTGCGCCTGCGGCGGGGTGGGAACGTCCTGGTAGACGAAGTACAGCAGCGCCATCAGCACCGCGGGCACCACCAGGATCATGGCGACGGTCCTGCGGTCGTTGCGCAACTGGCGCAGGATGCGGCCGGTGGTGGCCGTGTAGGGACGCAGTGTGCTCATGCGGTCACCCCGGTTGTGATCAGCGCCAGGAAGGCGGATTCCAGGTTCTGCTCGCCGGTGCGGGCGCGCAGCTCGGCGGGGGAGAGCTCGGCCAGCAACCTGCCCTCGCGCATCAGCAGCAGCCGGTCGCAGTGCTCGGCCTCGTCCATGACGTGGCTGGAGACCAGCAGCGTCGTCCCCGCCGCGGCCAGCGCCGCGAACTGCCGCCACAGCTCGACCCGCAGCACCGGATCAAGCCCGACGGTCGGCTCGTCCAGCACCAGCAGCTCCGGCTGCGCGACCAGCGCGCAGGCCAGCGAGACCCTGGTCTTCTGCCCGCCGGAGAGCGCGTCGCCGCGGTTGCCCGCGCGCTCCGCCAGCCCGACCGCCGCGATCGCCTCGTCCACCGCGGCGGCATCGCGCCCGTAGACCGCGGCGTAGTAGGCGACGTTCTCCCGGACGCTGATGTCGCTGTAGATGCTCGGCGCCTGGGTCACGTACCCCACCGCGGCCCGCAGCGCCGCCGACCCCGCGGGCCGCCCGAGCACGGTGACGCTGCCGCCCTGCACCAGCTGGGTGCCGACGATCGCGCGCATGAGCGTGGTCTTCCCGCAGCCGGACGGCCCGAGCAGCCCGGTGATCGAGCCGCGCGGAATCGTCAGCGCGATGTCGTGCAGCACCGGTTTGCCGCCGCGCCGCACATCCAGGCCGTCGATCCGGACGGCGGGTTCGGAGGAATTGGGCATCTCGCCTCTATTCATCGAGTGTTGAATTCACTGCGTGATGAATTTATGCCCGGATCAGGGTGCGGCACAACCGTTCGGCACAATCGACCCGGTGCAGGAACTCGTCACCGACCCGCCCACCGCCGCCCGCCGCCTGCTCGGCGCGACGCTTCGGTCCGGCCCGGTGGGGCTGCGGATCGTGGAGGTGGAGGCGTACGGCGGCGATCCGGCGGGCCCGTGGCCGGACCCGGCCTCGCACTCCGCGCGCGGCCGGACCGCGCGCAACGCCGTCATGTTCGGCCCGGCCGGCGCGCTGTACGTCTACCTCAGCTACGGAATGCACTTCTGTGCGAACGTCACCACCGGCCCCGACGGCACCGCAAGCGCCGCCCTGCTCCGCTCCGGCGAGGTGATCGCCGGGCTCGACATCGCCCGCTCCCGCCGCCCTGCCGCCCGCACCGACGCCGCGCTGGCCCGCGGGCCGGGCAATCTGGGCAGCGCGCTCGGGCTGAGCCTGGCCGACTACGGCACCGACCTCACCGACCCGGGCGCCGCGATCACCCTGGAACTCGGCCCCCCGCTCCCGGACGCGGCCGTCGCGGCGGGGCCGCGGGTCGGGGTGAGCCTGGCCGCCGACGTCCCGTGGCGCTTCTGGCTCCCCGATTCCGCCGCCGTCTCCGCCTATCGCCGCAGTCCGCGCGCGTAGCTCAGCACGGCCTCGGGGAACCCGCCCCCGTCCGGTGCGGCACAATCGGTCCACGTGAGCAGCGACATCATCGACGAACTGACCTGGCGCGGCCTGATCGCGCAGTCCACCGATCCGGATGCCATGCGCGCGGCCCTGGCCGACGCGCCGCTCTCGCTCTATGCCGGCTTCGACCCGACCGCCGCCAGCCTGCACGCGGGCCACCTCGTCCCGCTGCTCACCCTGCGCCGCTTCCAGCGCGCCGGGCACCGGCCCGTCGTCCTCGCGGGCGGTGCGACCGGGCTGATCGGCGACCCGCGCGACGTCGGCGAGCGCACCATGAACGCGGCCGACACCGTCGCCGAGTGGTCCGGGCGCATCCGCGCCCAGCTGGAGCGCTTCGTCGACCTCGACGATTCGCCCACCGGCGCCACCGTCGTGAACAACCTGGACTGGACCGGCTCGCTGTCGGTCGTCGACTTCCTGCGCGACATCGGCAAGCACTTCTCGGTGAACGTCATGCTGGCCAGGGACACCGTCAAGCGGCGGCTGGACACCGACGGCATCTCCTACGCCGAGTTCAGCTACATGCTGCTGCAGGCCAACGACTACCTGCAGCTGCGCCGCAGCCACGGCTGCCGGCTGCAGGTCGGCGGCTCGGACCAGTGGGGCAACATCATCGCGGGCGTCGAGCTGAACCGCCGGGTGGACGGCGAGCCGGTGCACGCGCTCACCGTCCCGCTGGTCACCTCGGCGGACGGCAAGAAGTTCGGCAAGTCGACCGGCGGCGGCAGCCTCTGGCTCGACCCCGAGCTGACCAGCCCCTACGCCTGGTACCAGTACTTCGTGAACACCGCCGACGCCGACGTCGTCCGATACCTGCGCTGGTTCACCTTCCTGAGCCGCGAGGAGCTGGACGAGCTGGAGACCGCCACCGCCGAGCGCCCGCACGCCAGGGAGGCGCAGCGCAGGCTCGCCGCCGAGATGACCACCCTGGTGCACGGCGAGGCCGAGACCCGCGGGGTGCAGCTGGCGAGCCAGGCCCTCTTCGGCCGCGCCGACCTGCGCGAGCTCGGCGAGCCGACGCTCGCCGCGGCGCTCCGGGAGGCCGCGGTGGACGGGACGGTCGCCGAGATCGACCCGAGCGGCGCGAACACCATCGTCGACCTGCTGGTGGCGTCCGGGCTGTCGGAGAGCAGGGGAGCGGCCCGCCGCGCCGTCAACGAGGGGGGCGCCGCGGTGAACAACGAGCGCGTCACCGATCTCGACTGGACCCCCGGCGACGGCGACTACCTGCACGGACAGTGGCTGGTGCTGCGCCGGGGCAAGCGCAACTTCGCCGGCGTGCGCCGGGCCGCCCGAGAATGATCTTGAAAGTGGCCCGGATCACAACGGTGTGATTCCGGGCCGCTGCCGGGATGCGGCCGCGCTGACCTGCGGTTTCGCGCCACTGACCAGGCGATTTGACGTTGCGTTTTCCGCCGCGTAACTTATTCCATGTCAGAGCGACACGGACACCGACCCGGGAGACCGGGACACGAGGTTGGACGGTTGAGCGCCTGACGGATTTGGATACCTGCTCTTGATGAGCTAAGCTGGTCCAACAGCCGCACGGAAATTCCGGAGAATATCCGGTTCGGATGTGTGTGCGTGTGTTCTTTGAGAACTCAATAGTGTGTCGATGAATGTCAGTGCCAAATTTTTTGGTTCTCGATTCTTGCACCCCCG